>CAQFKO010000005.1 GCA_948787875.1 uncultured Eubacteriales bacterium | reverse complement strand
TAACCGACATAACAATCCCAGCCACCTACCAAGGCAAGAAGGTTTATGGGATTAAGAATAGTGCGTTTACTAGTAAAAGAAATATAATGACTGTAATAATAAAAGAAGGTATTGAGTTAATTGGCGATAATGTATTTAATAGATGTAGCAATTTAAAGAGTGCAACAATTCCAAATAGTGTAACAAGTATAGGTGATTCTGCATTTGCTGGATGTAGTTTAACAAGTATAGAAATTCCAGAGAGTGTAACAAGTATAGGAGAGGCTGTATTTGCTAGTTGTAGCAGTTTAACAAGTATAGAAATTCCAGAGAGTGTAACAAGTATACGAAATAATGCATTTTTTTGTTGTAGCAGTTTAACAAATATAAATATTTCAGAGGGAGTAACAAGTATAGGTAATTCTGCATTTGAAGGTTGTACAAAATTAGAAAGTCTAACTATTCCAGATGGAATAAAAAGCATAGGGGCTAAAACATTTTATAATTGCAGCAGTTTAACAAGTATAGATATTCCAAGCAGTGTAACAAATATTGGGAATAGTGCATTTTATGATTGTGTCAACTTAAAAGATATAGAAATCCCAAAGAATTTAATTAATATAGAAATGTCAGTATTTGAAGGTTGTACTAGTCTAACAAGTGTAACAATACCAAATAGTGTAGTAAGTATAGAAGATAGGGCATTTGGTTGGTGTAGTGCTTTAATAAATGTAACAGTTCCAAGTAGTGTAACAAGTATAGGAGATTCTGCATTTGCGGGTTGTAGTAATTTAACTACTGTAACAATTAAAAGTGTAGATATTTATAATAAAATTATAAGCAAGGATCATAATAGTAGTCTTCTTACAAATGCCACAACAGTAAAAGTTCCAAAGTCAGTGGCAGATGCAAACCCTAACGAGTTTTTGGAAGGTTATCTAAAAACCGAAGAAGGTGATTATTATGTGTTTGACTTAACGCAAGAAGTGATTAAAGATATATTATATCTTAATTATGAGGAATATAACGATGGCTATTTAGTAACAGGGCTTAATGATACATCTAAAACTGATATAGTGATTCCTGCAAATTATAAGGATAAAAAAGTTTATGGAATTAAAGCTGGAACCTCTTCCTCTTCTGGTGCATTTTACAATAAAAATTTAACAGAAGTAACTATTGAAGAAGGTGTTGAGATAATTGGTAGTTATGCGTTTAATAATTGCCGTAATTTAATTAGCGTAAAACTTCCATCTACGGTAACAAGTATAGAAAAATACACATTTCAAGATTGTAGTAATTTAACTAATATAACGATTCCAGAGAATGTAACAAGCATTGGGGATTCTGCTTTTAGTGGTTGTGGAAATTTATCTAGTATAACAATCCCAGATGGTGTAACAAGTATTGGTGAGAACGCCTATAACGGATGTTATAATATTTTAAGTATAATGATACCTAAGAATGTAATTAATATTGGTGTAGGTGCTTTTGCTGGATGCAGTAAAGTAACTAATATAGTTGTTGAAGATGGGAATGAGGTATTTACTAGTAGAAGCAATTTAAATTATCAAGTAAAAGCAATAATAAGAAAAAGTGATAATACATTAATTTGTGGTTGTAAAAATACTAATATTCCAGAAAATGTAACAAGTATTGGAGCTTATGCATTTTCAAGAATTGGCATAACAGAATTTTCAATTCCATCGAATGTAAAAAGCATAGGAGAGCGTGCATTTAGTAGTAACCAAAAATTGACAAAGGTAAACTTATCAAATGGTTTAGTAAGCATAGGTAATTATGCATTTTATGGTTGCGCAAGTTTAAGTGCAATAGATTTACCATCAACTCTTGAAAGTATTGGAATTGATGCATTTAAGATTTGTAGCAAATTATCAAGTATAATTATTCCGTCAAGTGTAAAATATATAGGTGTAGGTGCTTTTAAAGCTTGTTCTAATTTAAATTCGGTAACATTTGAAAACCAAAATGGTTGGGTGGTAGCTTTGACTAATACTACAACGAATGCAACTAGTGTTACATTAACAAATTCAACTCAAAATGCAACTTACTTAAAAAGTACTTATAGTAATTATTATTGGAATAAGAAATAAACAAAAATCCCTAGAATGATTTCTAGGGGTTTTTATTATTTATTAATAATTTTGCAAAATAAAAGTACACTAATTCTTATTTCAGATTTTTAATCAATGGTTTCTGGGGCGCAAAATATGTATGCGTCTTCTGAATAGGTCTCTATGGTTTCTAAAAAATTGTCGTGAATCGGAAACATCATTATCATATGCTTTTCTCCTTTATTAATCTTAGTTTTTGTTTTTTGCTAAATTTTATGCATAATTTTCTATTATAAATTTTCTTTTGAATAAAAAAGCAAAAATGCTTGACAACCTTTACCTTATGTTATATAATTCTTATGCTTATGTTTTTAAGGAGATACTAATATGAAACAAAACATTCACCCAAACTATCACAGAGTTAAAGTTACTTGCGCTTGTGGCAATACTTTTGAAACAGGTTCAACCAAAGATGGCGAAATTATCAAAATTGATATTTGTAACAAATGCCACCCATTCTTTACCGGAACTCAAAAAATCGTTGACGCCGGCGGAAGAGTTGAAAGATTTAACAAAAGATATGGCATCACAAATAAATAGCTGTGATACTTTGTGCAGGCAGTTTTTGTCTGCACTTTTTAATGTGCAACAAGAGAAAACTTTGTTTGCACATTTTTTTTAGAAAAAGTTATGAACTATTTTGAATTACACAAAGAATTGGAAGAACTGTTTGAGCAAAACGGCATTATTGAAATCGCAGATATAGATTGGATAATGGTGCAGGTTTTGGGCGTTTCAAGAGGTAAATTGCCGTTTTTGAAAGACATTTCGTTATCAGACGAACAAACTATTAAAAAAATTGCAACTCTTCGTGCCACACATAAACCACTTGCATATATTTTGGGCGAAAGCAATTTTTTTGGAAGGGATTTTGCCGTTAATAACAATGTTCTTATTCCAAGAATGGATACAGAGGTTTTGATAGAAACCATTTTAAAAGAGTGCCAGCATTTTGGCAAAAACAAAACTATTTTAGATATTGGCACGGGCAGTGGTGCAATTATAATAACTCTTGCTTTGGAACTTGGCGCTAATTGCATTGGTGTTGATATAAACGAAGATGCTTTGGCTGTTGCAAAAACTAATGCAAAAAAACTTGGTGCAGATGTACAATTTTTTAAAAGTAATTTGTTTGAAAATTTAAAAAGCAAAAAGTTTGATATTATTGTGAGCAATCCTCCGTATATTGAAACTGCAAAAATAAATGAACTTGACGCAGAGGTGAAAGACTTTGAACCTCACTTGGCGCTTGACGGCGGGTTAAAAGGCTTGGATTTTTATGAAAAAATAGTGAGAGATGCAAAATATTTTTTAAACAAAAACGGAATGCTGTTTTTTGAGATTGGATACAATCAAGCAAATGATGTTTCAAAGTTAATGGAAAAAGATTTTGAAGATATAAAAGTTGTTAAAGATTATGGCAGAAACGACAGAGTTGTATTTGGTAAATTGAGGTAAATTATGATAGAAAGATTAAAAAAGATTAAAGAGAAGTTTGAAGAATTAACAAAAGAGCTTATTGATCCTGCTGTTCTGGCTGATATGCCAAGCTGGCAAAAAAAGTCAAAGGAACAAGCTGAACTTATTCCTATTGTGGAAAAATTTGATGAGTATTTAAAAGTGGAAGGCGATATGCAAGACGCAGAAGAAATGCTTAAATCAGAAAAAGATGCAGAAATGGTTAATATGCTTAACGAGGAATATTATTCGGCAAAAGAAAAACTCAAAAAACTTGAAGAAGAGTTAAAAATTTTGCTTCTTCCAAAAGACGAAAACGACGAAGGCAACGTTATTATAGAAATCAGAGCGGGCGTTGGTGGTGACGAAGCAGGCTTGTTTGCGGGCGATTTGTTTAGAATGTATAATATGTATGCTGACAGAAATCGTTTTAAAGTTGAAATTTTAGACGAAGATGCGGGCGAAAATTCTGTTATAAAGCAGGTCAATTTTATGGTTTCGGGCAAGGGAGCTTTTGCAAAATTCAAATATGAAAGTGGTGTTCACAGGGTTCAAAGAATTCCTGTAACCGAAAGCAGTGGTCGAATTCACACATCAACAGCAACCGTTGCAGTTCTTCCTGAGGCAAAGAATGTTCAAATTGAAATAAATGAAAAAGATTTGCAAATAGACTATTACAGAGCGGGCGGAGCAGGCGGACAGCACGTAAACAAAACAGAGTCGGCAATCAGAATCACACATATTCCTACGGGAATAATAGTTCAATGCCAAGATGAGCGCAGTCAAGGTAAAAACAAAGAAAAGGCTTTGAATTGGTTAAAATCAAAACTATATGATTATTATCAAACGCAAGAAAACAGCGAATATGCCGAAAAACGCAGGTCGCAAGTTGGCGGAGGTGAGCGCTGTGAAAAAATAAGGACTTATAATTATCCTCAAAGTCGCGTAACCGACCACAGAATTAATATGACAATTTATTCGCTTGAAAACTTTATGAACGGTGATATCGGAGAAATGGTAGAGGCTTTGACGCTTGCAGACCAGCAAGCAAAACTTGCAGACTTAAATGATTAAAAATTGTTTAATTTAATATAAATGCCGAAATTTTGGGGTGTTATGTTTGTCATAACACCTTTTATTTTAAAAAAAATAAATATTTACAAAATATTAAATTTGTGGTATAATTAATCTATGAACAAATTGGTAAATAGTTTAAATGATTTTAGAGAATCACAATATAATGAAGCTTTGCTAATGCTTATTCCTAATTTGAAAAGGTTTACAAACAAATCTGGCGGTGAGGGCACAGTGTATTTTATTGATGAGGATTTTGTTGTAAAAGAATTTGCTTTGTTTGAAAAGGACAAAACTGATTTTCAAAATTATTTAAAAGAATTTGGTCATTTTTCGGAACTTGGTTATCTGTTGCCAAAAATTTATTCCAGCGTTTTTGTTCCAAATGAAGAAGATTTGTTAAACTGCTATGTTTTGGAAGAGAGGATAAAGGGCAAGGAACTATTTGAAGACAGAATACTTTGTGACAGTTATAATCTTTGTAAAGATTTTTGTTCCAAATTTGAATTTAATGTGGCAATAAATAATGGCTATGGCTTATTGTTTGAGAAAATAGTTGAAACTTATTTGAGAGCATTTATTGATACAAACGAAAAGCTTGCAGAAATAAACGATTCAAATCTTGAAAATTTTATTTTGAGCGATTATTATATGAACAAGCAACAGCTATATAGTATGGTAGACCTTAAATCAGATAATGTTATATTTGACGGCAAAAAACTTACGCATATTGACCTTGCTTTTTCAACAAAGGCGGAAGAGTATTCCGATAACGAATATAAAATTATAGCTCTTACAGATATTTTGAAACTTTTTAAAGATAATAAAAGAGCCTATACTTTTGTTAACAATGAAGCTGCCAGAGTGAATAATTTGGTTAGGCTGAATGAAGAAAACAGAAAACTTAGTGCAAAAGTGGTTTCCAAGTTTGTTGGAAAAACAAACAAATTGCTTTCGCCTGCTATAAAAAATAAATATGATTATACGGAAATTTTAAGGGAATTAAAAGATTTGCTCGAAATGGAAGATGTAAAAAAAGTTATAGAAAATATAGAAAAATCTTTTTAAATTAAAGGTGTTATGACAAACATAACACCTTATTTTTTGGGTATTTACGGCATAATTATCAATGGCTATTTACAATAATGGTTTTTTGTGTTAAAATATTTTTATGAATATTTTTGATAAAAGTAAGGAAGTTGAATGCAAGATGAGTTATGATCAACTTTTGCTAAGTTATATTGAAAAAATAAATAATAATGAAGTTGATTATAATTTTGGAAACGAGGGCTTTGCCTATTATGTGGGTAACGATTTTATTGTAAAAGAGTTTAGAATAAAAGCCGGCGATTTTGAAGAACATAAGTTTAAAGAATATTTTGATTTTTATTATAACGAAATAAAATCGCTTGAAGGTTCTGGAATTGCTGTTCCAAAAATATATGCTTGGCTCAAACTTCCGACCCCTTATAAAAAGACAAGAAGCACTTTGCCATATATTTCTTATTACATTTTAGAGGAACAGGCAAAGGGAAGAGAATTATATGTTCCTAATATCGAAGATTTTTATGGAAATTACAAAAACGAAATGACTTTTGAGGAATATCAAATAAAGCTTAAAAATCCTTTAAAAGCTGATAATATGGAAATTTACAGATTTTATATCAATGATTTTATAAAGATAAACAGCATTTTGGAATCTTTGCCAGACAGTAAAATTGAAAAGTTGATTTTAGATGCCTATAAAATTTATATGGAAGGTAAATATTCTTTGCCCGATTTATATTCTTCTAATATATTTTTAGACGATAATAATTTAAAAATTATTGACCAAAAATTTGAAGTTAATGAAAAAAGTCAATTAGAGCGTTTTAATAACAGAGGCTATTATTTTATTAATGAATTAATAAAAATGTTTATTGTTAACAGCAAACCGCAAGATTATATTGACGATATTCACTTTAAGTTTTATGATAACAGAACATATAATTTCTTTGAAGAATATTACAATATTTCGCGAAACAGCGAACTTTGCACTGCGGCAATGCAAAAGTTTTTAAAGGCAATCAATCGTTGTTTGGATAATCCGAAGTTTAAAAGAGTAAATGAATTAAAAAATTTAAAAGGATATTTGTATACCATGGTTGGCAAAAAAAATGCAAAAAAATTGTTGACCGAAATTAATAAAAATGAAATGCAATAATGTATTTCATTTTTATTTTTAAAAAGTTGTGCTATAATTAAAATATGAATAAATTTGAGCTTTTAGAAAAGGTAAAAAATGAATTGCCAGAAACCTCGGGTGTTTATATCATGAAAAATATTGACGATGAGGTTATTTATGTGGGCAAGGCAAAGGCGCTTAGGCGAAGGGTAAAAAGTTATTTTGACGACAGTTTAAAAACTGAAAAAACCTATGCTTTGGTATCAAATATTGACCATTTTGATTATATTTTAACCAATTCCGAACTTGATGCTTTTTCGCTTGAAAACAATTTAATAAAAAAATATAAGCCAAAATATAATATTTTGCTCAAAGACGACAAAAGCTTTCCTTATATAAAAATCGATATGAACGAGCGTTTTCCAAGAATTCAGGTTGCTCGTAGACCCAAGTCAGAATCTAATGTGTTGTTATTTGGCCCATATGTCACGGGAACAAGAATTTCTGAATTAATCACTCTTATTAAGTCTGCTTATCCTATAAGGTGGTGTAACAAAAATTTCAGCAAAATCGAAACTCTTTCAAGACCTTGCATTCACGGAGAAATAGGAAACTGTGTTGCTCCTTGCATTTCTTATGAAAATGAAAAGGCATATTATGAGGTTTTAAATAAGGTTATTGATTTTTTGAATGGAAAAACGGGTGACATAAAAAAACAGTTAAAACAAAAAATGAATGACTGTGCAAAAGAACTTAAATTTGAAGAGGCTTTGTCGTTAAGAAACATGCTTCGTTCTGTTGAAAATATTGACAAAGAACTTATTACCGAACTTTCAACCGAAAGTGACTTTGATGTTTTTGCAATTGCAGAACAAGATGATGTGTATTGCATAAATGTGATGATGATAAGAAAAGGCAAAAATGTGGGGCAGTTTAACTTTCCGATTACCGAAGTCGTGGGCGAAAAGTCTGATTTGCTGTTGCAATTTATTTCACATCATTATCAAGAAAAGTCTATGCTTGCAAAAGAGATTGTGTTAAAAGGACTTGAAGAAGAACAAAAAGAAATGTTGCAAGGTTATCTGCTTATGCAGTTCGGAAGAGCGGTTAAGGTGGTTGTTCCAAAGATTGGAGTCAAGGTTGAGCTTTTGCAAAATGCAGAGCGAAATGCCAACGAATATCTGGCTCATTCTCGTGACAGGATAGAAAAAAAATATAAAATGACCTTAGAGGCAACCGAAAGGCTAAAAGAAATGCTTGGCTTAAAACGTTTAGTAAGAATCGAGGGCTTTGATATATCTAATATCAGCGGAAAGTTCAGTGTTTCAAGCATGGTTGTTTTTGAAAACGGAGAACCAGCGTATAAAGAATATCGCAAATTTAAAATAAAAACGGTTGAAGGGGCTGACGACTTTGCATCTATGCATGAAACTTTGACAAGGCGACTGAGCGATATGCTTGAATGTAAGCCTAATTTTGAAAAACGTCCTGATTTGATTTTGATTGATGGTGGATTTGGACAGCTTCATTCAGCGGCAGAGGCAGTGACCGCACTTGGATTGAATATTCCGATAATTTCACTTGCAAAGCGTGACGAAGAAATTTGCACAACAAAAAGCAATCAACCTTTAAGACTAAAAAAATCAGACTATGTTTTAAGACTTCTTCAAAGAGTGAGGGATGAATCACACAGATTTGCAATAACTTTTCACAGACAATTAAGGGGCAAATCCTTAAAAAGTTCGCTTTCGGAAATAGAGGGTTTGGGAGAAAAAAAGATTACGTCACTGTTAAAACATTTCCGTTCGGTTGAAGCGATTTCCAAAGCAAGCAAGAACGACCTTGCAAAAGCGGAGGGCATAGGTGAAGCTTTGGCTGAAATCATTTTTGAATTTTATCACAAAGACAGTATTTAATAATTGGCAATCAAATTTTTGGTTGCTTTTATTTTGTCTATAAAACAGGTTCAAATCATATTTTTAAGCTTTGCTTCATATTGTTTATTGTATGAAAAAGTTTAATCCAAAACAGATTTTAAAAGTTGTTAAGCGCATGGTTATTGCCGTGCTTGTTTTGGTGCTTTTGATTGTTCTTCCTCAATTAAGAATAAAAAGTGATGACAACCTAAGCATGATTTACAACACTTTTTTGGGTTCAAAAAGCAAGTATCAGGGAATTATTGAGATTTGGAATATTGATACTTTTGAAAGCGGGTCAGCATCAAAAGTAAGTTTTTTAAATAATAGCGCAAAAACTTTTCAAAGCAAAAACAAAGGGCTTTATATAATGGTTAGAAATTTATCAGAGTATGAATGCTTAAATCTTCTTGCCATGGGAGAAAGTCCGGACTTGTTTTCATGCTCTTATGGGGTTGCGGAAAAGTTAAAGAATAATATAAGTACTTTTGACAAAAATACAAAATTTGATACTGCCACCAATTTTTTAGATGCAGGAAAAATGGGCAAGGATTTGATGGCTGTGGCTTGGTGCAGAGGAAATTATTGCTTGATGACAACAAAGTCAAAGCTGGATTCGGCAGAAAAAGCGGGGGCTTTTGCAAACTATATTTCGGAAAATAATATTACACTTGGAGAGGGAGAAAGTATTGCTCAACTAGCAGAAAACGGCAAATTGAGTTTGGCTGATATTTCGCTTTCTGCCGGTTACAAAGTTACTTCACATAACAGCACAAAAACTATCTTTTCAATTGGCTTTGGAAAAGGCAAATATCAACTACCACAAAACGCATTTGAAGCATACACTAATAAGGGGTTAGTATCTAATTCTGATGTTGATATTGATAGCGAAACATTAGAACAATCACAATATTATGCTTACAACAATTTTATTGCGGGAAAGAGCACAATGCTTCTTGGCACACAGCGTGACATTGCAAGGCTGGAAGGAAGGGTAAGCTTAGGAAAAATCGACGAGGTAATATATCAGCCGATTTTTGCGCAGAGCGACCTTGTTCAGTTTATGCTTCTAGCTAATATTAATGATGCAACAAAAAGGGAGTATGCCGAAAAATTCGTGCAATATTTGGTTAGTCAAAATGTTCAAAAAAAGCTTTGTGATATTGGAATGTTTGCAACAACAACTATTGATAATTCGGGCTACAAAAGCGGTGTTATGTTAGACATAGCATCTCAAAATATCGACAATTACAGCGTAAAAAAGCTTTTTATTTAAGTTTTATACTGACCCATTGCAAACTCAATTTGCTTTTGGGAGAACCATTTTGAAGAGAATTGTAAAATATTTAGAAAAAAATAAACTTGAATTTATTGAAAATTTTGATGTTTCGCTAAGCTCGTCAATAAAGCTTGGCGGAATAATAAGGCTTGCAATATTTCCTAAAACCGAAAGGCAGTTAGAGAGGTTGGTGTGTTTTTTGCACGGCACAAAAACATATTTTAAGGTGGTTGGAAATTTAAGCAATATTTTGTTTGTGGAAAATATTTCTTACCCTGTGATAATAACAGCAAAAATGAGTGACGAGGTGGAAATTAAGGGCAAGCAAGCAAAGGTATCGGCGGGCGTGCTTTTAACAAAGTTTTGTGAGCAATTAAAAAAGAATAATCTTGCGGGAGTTGAGGGGCTTGTGGGAATTCCCGCAACTGTGGGCGGAGCAATAATGAGCAATGCGGGCGCTTTTGGGTATTCCATTTCCGACCATCTTGTTTCCGTAAAAGTTTTTGGCGCGGGCAAAATTTTTGAACTAAACAAAAATGAAATAAAGTTTGGCTATCATTATTCAAATTTGACGGGGTTTATTATTTTAAGCGCCACTTTTTTGTTTGAAAATAAAAATGAGTATGATATAATGAAACTAGCGAATGAGTATACCTTTTTGCGTAGTAGGTCACAACCAAGCGGTCTGTCATTAGGCTCTGTGTTTCAAAAAGTAGGAAACAAATCAGCAGGCTTTTATATTGAAAGATGCGGGCTAAAAGGGCTTAGGGTTGGCGGTGTTGTTGTGTCAACAAAGCATTCAAACTTTTTTATTAATGAAAATGGCGGAAGCGTTATTGATTTTTTAAGGCTTTTGTCAAAAGTTCAAAATTCGGTAGAAAAGCAATTTGGTGTTACTCTTGTTCCTGAAATCGAAAAAGTGGGTGACAAAGATGAAACTTCTTGCAGACTTCCATACACATACAAAAAATAGCAGATTTTTTCATGGCAAAAATTCAATTGAAGAAATGGCTATGGCGGCAAATGAAATCGGATTAAAAGAAATCGGAATAACCGACCACGGCTTTAAACATCTTTTTTGCACCAACAAAGAAAAACTTTTTAAAGCGCGCGAAATAGTTGATGAAATTAACAGTTGGTCAAAGACCAAAGTTTTGCTTGGAATAGAGGCAGACATTATTTCAGAAGACGGAACAATCGACATTGACAATGAAACGCTGTCTGTTATTGACATTTTGCTTGTGGGCTATCACAGATTAATTAAAACCGATTTTGCGGGAATTTGGGGTGGACAAGGCAAAGTTGATGCGACTCAAAAGGCAACAAATGCCTTTTTGAATGCGATTGAAAAATATCCGATAACAATTATTGTTCACCCAAATTCCATAATAAAAACTGACCTATACAAAATCGGCTGTGCGTGCAGAGATAAGGGCGTTATGATTGAACTGAGCAGTCGCCACATGAATTTGTCTGAAAATGATATTGAAGACCTTATTGCAAGCGGTTGTATGTTTGTTGTTTCTTCCGATGCGCATTCAAGGGAAGAGATTGCAAATGTTGATAAGGTTTTTGAGCTTATAAAAAAATATAACATTCCAAGTGAACTTGTCGCAAATGTTCATTTTGAAGAGCATGAGCGTTCTGAACAAGACAAAGAATTAGACATTTATTACGGCATTTATAAAGAAAGGCAAGAAGAAAAAGAAAGAAAGAAAAAAGAACTTGAAGAACAAAGAAAAATCGAATTTTCCAACTCGCTTTCCAATGAAATGGAAGAGGCTCTTTTGAAAATCGCAAAAGATAAAGGGCTTGAATATATGGGAAAGGTTCAAGAAAATGAAGATAATGACGAACTTGTTTATAATGATTTTGATGCAGACGAACTAATAAGGCAAGCAGAAGAGTATATTGCCAAATTAGAGTCTGACGATAATAAAAATAATGCAGTTCAAAGCGAACTTGCCGAAAACTCTGCTGTTGAAGAAAATGTTTTTGATAAGGAAGATATTAAAGAAAATTTTGCACTAAATCAAAATAACTTGAAAAATGATTTAAAAAATGAAAGTTCAAATGATTTTGAAGAGGAAAAAAACGATAATATCGTCGAACCAAACTTAGAGCAAAATGAAAACAAAGAGCTTGATGTTGAAGAAAAACCGGCAGAAAATGTTGAAACAAAAGCTGATGCAAAAGAGATTAACAAGAAGCAAACAAAAACTTTTAACAAAAAAGAGTTTGGTTCTATTGCTTCAATTTTGGAGGCAACCAAAGACAGCAAAAGTTCTTCAAAAAAGTAATTAATTTCTTAAACATAAAAAATGCCGAAATGGGCATTTTTTTATTGTGCTTATTACTAAAAATGTCTATAATATAAATAGGGTAAAAGTATGTCCATTTCAAAAATAGCAAAAGGCGAAATTATCAAAAAAAATATTTTCAAAAATGAAACCCGTTCACTTGTGCAAGGCATATTTCTTTCTGCCGGCAGTTTGATTATTGCAAACGGTGAACTGTCTTTTGCTGTGTCTAATGAAAATGAAGAAGTTATTGAATTGTTAAAACAAAAACTAAAAGAACTTTTTGAAGATATAGAAATTGATGTTGTTTCGGTGGCAAAAAATTTCAAAAACAAAGAGCGTTTTGAACTTTCTGTTGTTGGCGAATATAATAATATTGTTTTAAAAGAACTTGGAATTTTGAAAATTTCAAACAGTGGCATAGAGATTTCTGAGGTTTGCGACAAGTCATATCTTAGGTCAGAAAAGTTGATGCTTGCATTTTTGGCAGGAATGTTTTTGGGTTCGGGCACTCTCAGTGTTCCGTCTGAGGCGGGAAGTGCAAAAAAAAGTTACGGCTATCATTTTGATATAACCGTAAGTTCAAAACAGCAGGCCGATATTTTGGCGGAAATTATGAGCAACTTTGATATTTTTCCAAAAATCGTTGAAAGAAATGAACTGTATGTTGTTTATTTAAAAAATTCAGAAACTATTTGTGATTTACTAGGAATGTTCGGAGCAAGCAAAACCGTTCTTGATTTGCAAAACAAAAAGGTAACAAGAGATGTAAGCAACAATGCAAACCGTCAAAGCAATTGCATAACCGCAAACATAGACAAAGCTGTTGACGCCGCATTAAAACAACTTTCTGCAATAGAGATTATTCAAAACACCATTGGAATAGAAAATTTGGCAGAACCGCTTGCGGAAGCCGCTCTGTCAAGGCTTTCAAACCCCGAAGGGTCACTCAGCGAACTTTTGCAAACTTTGGAGAGCAAAATAACAAAGGGTGCACTTGCTCAAAGATTTAACAAAATCATAAAAATTGCAAATGAACTTGGAGAAAATGATGAAAAATAAATTTTTAACATCTGCATACAAACAAATAAAAGGCAAAAAATTCGATTTTGAAAAAGGTTTGCCTGCAAATATTGTTATCAATAAAGCTTCTTCAAAAAGGTTTGCTCAAACAAAAGAAAAAGCCAGACAATTTGTTAACAGTTTTGTGCATTTGCACTTGCACTCAGAATTTTCGCTTTTAGACGGTGCAACAAGAATCGAAAGTTTGGTTAAAACCGCAAGAGATATGGGCATGAGGGCAGTTGCCGTCACCGACCATGGAAATATGTATGGAGCGGTAACTTTTTTTGATGCGTGCGTTGCTCTTGATGAGGCTTATTACAAAGAAAACGGAAAGCCGATTGTTAAACCAATATTCGGCTGTGAATTTTATGTTGCAAAAGATTACAGAGTAAAAGAGGGCAGAGAAAAACAGCACCACTTGATTTTGCTTGTTAAAAATGAAAAAGGCTATCAAAACATTTCAAAACTGAATGCCATTGCCTTTCGTGACGGGTTTTATTTTAAGCCGAGAATAGATTACAGTTTGCTTGAACAATATTCAGAAGGTTTGATTTGTTTGTCGGCTTGTGTTGCGGGCGATATTCCGCAATATTTGTTAAACAATCAAGATGACGAGGCAGAAAAACTTGCTTTAAGATTAAAGTCAATGTTTGCAGAAGGCGATTTTTATATTGAAATTCAAGACCATGGCTTAAAAGAACAAAAATATATTTTGCCAAAGCTTTATGACTTGGCAAAAAAGATTGGAGTAAAAACGGTTGCCACAAACGATGTGCATTATCTTTTAAAAGAAGATGCGGTTTGTCAAGATATTTTAATGTGCGTAAATATGCGAAAAACAATTGACGACCCTGACCGTATGCGATTTGATACCGAAGAGTTTTATTTTAAGTCTTATGACGAAATGAAAAAACTTTTTGACGAAGAGTCGCTTGCAACCACTTTGGAGATTGCAGAAAAGTGCAATTATAACTTTCAATATGGTCATTATCTGTTCCCGCGATATATTCCCGAAAACGGCGATGACCCAATGACTTATATAAGAAAAATCATTGCAGAGGGTGCGGCAAAAAAATATCCCGTTATGACCAAAGAAATCGAAGAGCGAATTGAATATGAGCTTGGAATAATTTCAAGAATGGGATTTATTGAATATTATTTGATTGTGTGGGATTATATTTCCGCAGCAAGAAAAATGGGTATATCGGTAGGGCCGGGTCGTGGCTCGGGTGCAGGCTCCGTTATTGCTTATCTTATGGGAATAACTCAAATTGACCCATTAAAATACGGGCTTTTCTTTGAAAGGTTTTTAAACCCTGACCGTATTTCCGCTCCCGATTTTGATGTTGACTTTGAAGATTGCAGAAGGCAAGATGTTATTGAATATGTAAGGCAAAAATATGGCGAAAAGCGAGTTATAAAAATTATAACACTTGGAATGATGGCTGCCAAAAACGCGATAAAAGATGTGGGTCGAGTTTTGAAAGTTCCATATAGTGAAACAGATAAAATAACAAAAGCCATTCCAAACACAGTCGGAAGACCTTTTATATTGAAAAAAGTTTTCGGGTTTTATAAGCCAGACCCAAAGGCAAAGGATTATGGTGTTGACTATGCCGTTCCCGAACTTATAGAAATTTATAATACAAATCCTCAGTTAAAGCAAGTTATAGATATTGCCATAAAGCTTGAAGATATGCCAAGGCAGACCAGCGTTCACCCATGCGGAGTTATTATCGGTGCCGACGAGCTAGACAAATATGTTCCGCTTTCTAGGTCGGGAGACGAAATAACAACTCAGTATAACGGCGGTCAAATGGAGCATTTGGGGCACTTAAAGATGGACTTTTTGGGTCTTTGCAACTTGTCCGATATAAAATTTGCCATAGAGTATGTTAAGAAAAATAGAGGTATTGATGTTTCTTTTGAAAACAATACCTATGATGACCCCGATGTATTTAAGATGTTGGCTTCGGGCAACACAACTGCTGTTTTCCAGCTTGAAAGTGGCGGGTTTCAAAAATTCATGAAAGAGCTTAAACCTACCTGTCTTGAAGACATTGTTGCGGGGGTTTCACTATATAGACCGGGACCAATGGATACTATTCCCGATTTTGTGCATAACAAACATCACCCAAAAGATATAAAATATGTTGACCCAAGATTAGAGCCTGTTTTGGACTATACTTATGGCGTTATAGTTTATCAAGAGCAAGTCATGAAAATTGTTCAAGTGCTTGCGGGCTACACACTTTCTCGTGCGGACGCCGTGCGAAAAATGATGGGAAAAAAGCAGGTTAAAGCGATTCAAAAAGAAAGAGAAGTCTTTGTTCATGGCTGTCCATCAATTCTTGGCAAGCCGGCAGTTCCGGGCTGTGTTGCCAATGGTGTTCCCGAAGATGTTGCAAACAAACTTTGGGACAAGATGGAAAAGTTCGGTCAATATGCTTTTAATAAGTCGCACGCTGCGGCATATTCTTATGTAACATATCAAACGGCTTATATGAAATATTATTATGAACCCGAATTTTTGACTGCTACTTTAAATAACCGTATAAATAAGTCAGATGATCTAAAAAAATATCTTGCATTTGCTAAAAGTGAGGGGATAGATATTCTTCCTCCAAACATAAATGAATCAGAAACATTGTTTTCGGTTAGAGGTGATAAAATTCGCTTTGGACTTTCTGCTATCAAAGGAATTGGTGGCGGAATTTGTGATATGATTTTAAAGGAAAGGGCGAAAAACGGAGAGTTTACTTCTTTTGAAAATTTCTTAACAAGAACCATTGAGTTCGGAATAAACAAAAGACTTATGGAAGGTTTTATATACGGTGGCGTTTTGGATTGTTTCAAAAAAACAAGAAGCCAGCTTATTGCCGTTTACGAAAACGCGATTGCCTGTGCGGTTAAAGATGCAAAATCAAAGGTTTCGGGTCAGTTTTCAATGTTTAGCGATATAATGGCAGGTGACGAATCAATCAAAATCAATTATCCCAATATTGCCGAATACAGCCTTATGGAAAAACTTAAAAGAGAAAAAGAGGTTTGCGGAATTTATATTTCGGGAAACCCTCTTGACGACTATTTGGGCATTATGCAAAACTACAACTTTAACTCTTCAATGTTAAATAGTGAGGAAGAAGACGGCGGTGACGGCGATTTTGAAAACAATGAGTCAAATAGTTTCAGCGATATAAAAGACGGAATGCAAATCGACTGCGGAGGCATAGTTTCTGCGGTTAAAAGAATTCTTACCAAACAAGGTAACAAGCCAATGGCAATAATAACCATTGAAGACATTTACGGCGAGTTTGATTGCATGGTGTTTAATAAAACTTTTGAAAAGTTTGAACAGATGCTTACTGACGATAGAATTGTGCATATAGCGGGCAAAATTTCAATCAGAGTGGGAGAAAAACCTATTGTTTTGGTTGAAAAAATTGACTTTTTGGACGAGAATTCGCAAAATCAAAACACCGAAAATAAAAGTTCTTTGGTTTTTGGTTCTGCCGACGAGGTTAACAAAAAGATTCCGAAAATATATTTGCAATTTGATATAGGCAACCATAATATTGTGGAAGAAATAGGCGAAGTTGTTGCAAGCTATCCGGGAGACAGTCCCGTAATAGTTCAGTTTGCGGGCAAGCTTTATGACTTAAAAATAACAGCACAGCCAACAAACACTTTTATTGCAGAAATTGGTGCAATAATCGGAGAGCAAAATATTAAAGTAATTTAGAATGTTTGCGTTTTAAAAAAATTTCATATATCATTATTTTAAGGAGAATTTATTATGAATAAAATTGCAGTTTTAACAAGTGGAGGCGACAGCCCGGGTATGAACGCTTGTGTTCGTGCTGTTGTGCGTTATGGCATTTCGCAAGGCTTAAAAGTTTTTGGCGTAAGAAGAGGTTATGCGGGTCTTATTGAAGATGATATTTTTGCCATGTCAGAGCGTTCAGTGGGCAACATCATTCAAACAGGGGGAACAATTTTAAAAACTGCAAGATGCAAAGAGTTTTTAACCCAAGAAGGTCAAAATAAGGCTATTGAAAACTTAAAGAAGCACGAAATTGACGGTCTTGTTGTTATTGGTGGAGACGGCTCTATGCGTGGAGCAAAAGAACTTATTTCCAGAGGAATTCAAGTTGCTTGCGTTCCGGGAACAATAGATAACAATTTGTATTACACCGATTACACACTCGGTTTTGATACTGCGGTAAATACTGTGGTTAATTTAATCAACAATGTTCGCGATACATCAATGTCACATGACAGAGTTTCGATAATAGAAACTATGGGTGCGGGCTGCGGAGACCTTGCTCTTACTGCTGGACTTGCCGCAGGTGCCGATGTTATTCTTGTTCCAGAAGTAAAATGGAGCATTGACGATGTTTGTGAAAAGTTAATAAGAGCAAAAAAGCAAGGAAAGCAATTTAGTTTAATTGTTTTGTCTGAACATGTTTGTGACCCTAATGACCTTGCAAAAATGATTGCCACAAAAACAGAAATGGATTGCAGGGCAGTAATTTTGGGTCATGTTCAAAGAGGCGGAATGCCATCTGTGTTTGACAGAAACTTGGGTTCAAGATGCGGGGCAAAATGTGTGGATATGCTTATTCAAGGGGAGAGCGGTGCTGCGGGAATGAGAAATGGAAAGATTATTTTTGTGCCTATTGACGACGCTCTTCATGGGTCAAGAAAGTTTGATGCCGACGAATATATACTTGCTCAAAGACTTAGTTTTTAACGGTTAAAATATTATAAATGCTGAAAATTTGGGGTGTTATGTTTGTCATAATACCAATAGTTATGGAGAATTTATGGAAATTTGCGTAATGGGTACAAGCTGTACTTGGTTTGCAAGAGAAAACACAAGTTTTGTTATAGACAAAAATATTATTTTGGATTTGCCTGAGGGAACATACAAAAATATTGTCAAAAAATTCGATATTTACAAAATGGACTATGTTTTAATTTCGCACCTTCATATAGATCATTTTTTTGACATACATATTTTGGCAACGCAAATAATGAGATATGATAAAAATAGAAAAACAAAATTAAAAGTTTTTGGGCCAAAGGGAACAGCGGAAAAACTAATTGAAATTAACAAGCTTATGTTATCTGCAAAAGACCAAACAGAAATCAAAAACTATTTAAAAGTAATTGATTTTATTGAAATTGAAGACGGTGTAACTTATAAGGTTGGAAAGTATCAAGTAAAAGCATATAAAGTTGAGCACGGCATTGCAGAAACCTTTGGATTTTCATTTTTTGAAAATGGCAAAAAGTTGGCGGGTTTTACCGCAGATACAGTGTATTGCAACAATGTGCAAAATATTGTTGAAGACGCAAAAGTTGCTTTTGTTGATTTTACAACAATAGATAAACATATTGCGCATATGTCAAAAGACGATTATTTTAAAATTGTTCAAGATAACAAAAACACAAAGGTTTATCCTGTTCACACTTGCGATGCAACACAAGAATATATCGAAAAGAATAACCTTAATCCTCTTAATGACGGCGATATTATAATAGTTTGATTTTAAGATGCATTAAAAACAATTTGATTAATATAATTTTATTAGGTGAAGATTTATGTCTGAATGGATTAAAGCATTGTTTGTCGGAATTTTCGGAACAAACAGCGCTCTTGCAACATTGATTATTTCAATGATACCGATAGTAGAGTTAAGGGGTGCTATTCCTTTTGGTGCATCAATCTCTTTTTGGGGAGATAATGCACTTTCTTTGTGGGCTTCGTTTGGAATATCTCTTGCGGGAAGCACGTTGGTTTGCATAATTTTAACTTTTGCATTTTTTCCAATTTTCAATTGGTTAAAGCGAACAAAAGTTTTTAAAAAGTTGGCGGATTTTATTGAGCGAAAGCTCAGCAAAAATTCAAAGAATATTGACAAAAAAACAAAGTCCGAAAAAAGCCAAAAAAAAGCTTTATGGTTAAAAATTTTGGGAGTTTTTGGCTTTGTTGCTCTTCCGCTTCCGCTTACGGGAGTTTGGACGGGCACTTGTTTGGCACTTTTTATCGGGTTAAACAAAAAGCAAACAATGATAACGGTTATTTTGGGAAACTTGGTTGCGGGGCTTATTATGACTCTTATTTCATTTTTGTTTGAGGGCAACACATCAATTGTTTTGTATGCATTTTTAATTTTGGTTGCGGTGTTTGTTTTGTATGAAATAATAAAAGCAATAGTTTTGAAAATAAAAAACAAAGGAAGCAAAAATTCCGACAACATCAATGCAGAAGAGGGAAACAATGATTTGCAAAATATTGAAGCCAAAGAGCAGAGCTTGGTTGAAGAAAATTCAAACACCGATAATGGCAAAGCTTTAAAATTTTAAAAATAAAAAAGATGACAAAACTGTCATCTTTTTTTAACGATAATTTTTTCAATAATAGATATTATGCCATACATAACTGCTGATAAAATGCAGAGAATTACGACTGCGGTCATAACAAGGTCAAGTTTGAACACTTGTCCGCCATAGACCAAAAGATAACCAAGTCCGGCTTTGCTTGATAGGTATTCGCCCATAATAACGCCAACCCATGCCATACCCAAGTTTATTTTTAGGGTAGACATAAAGTTTCCGAGTGTTGCAGGCAAAACAAGGCGGTTTAAAATTTGAAATTTGTTTGCGCCCATAGACCTAAGAAGCATAATTTTTTCTGCCGGAACTTCAAGATAAGCATTCAAAAGATTGATAGTAGTTATAACTACGCAAATCAAAATACCCATGGTAACAATAGCATTTGTTCCGACTCCCACCCAAATAATAATGAGTGGTCCAAGAGCAATTTTAGGCAAACTGTTTAAAATAACTATATAAGGTTCAAGCACACGCCTTAGCGGTGAAATAGAATATAAAATTATTGCAAGTGCCATACCTATAACCGTACTGAGCAAAAATGCAAGCATGGTTTCTTTTAGGGTAGTAAAGATATGAAGGGAGAGCGAACCTGTGTTATAAAGTTCGACTAACTGCTTTATTACTCTTGATGGTGAAGAAATAATAAATGGGTCAGCCCACCCAAGAGTAGCCGCAAGTTCCCAAATTCCAAGAAAGGCGACAAGCAGAAGAATTCTTATAAAGTGAACAAAAAATGTTTTTGTTCGCTCTAACCTAACATAAGTGTAGTGTTCACTTGAATAAATGTTTTTAGATTTTTTCAGCGTAAAGGTTTTTTTCATTGTAGTTCTTCCCAAAGTAATTTAAAGTATGCATTAAATTTTGGATCGCTTCGCCGTTCAAGTGGGGTTGAACCTCTTTCAAAGTTAAGATCTATAACAGTTTTAACAGTGCCGGGTCTTTTTGTAAGTACAACGATTTTGTCGCTCATAACTATTGCTTCTGAAATATCGTGGGTTACAAGAATAGCGGTTTTTTCCTCTGATTTGATTATTGAATGAATATCGTTTTGAACAGAAATTCTGGTTTGATAGTCAAGCGCAGAAAAAGGTTCGTCAAGAAGCAAAATTTTTGGATTTAGGGCTAGTGTTCTGATCAAAGAAACCCTTTGCCTCATTCCTCCCGAAAGTTCGCTCGGCTTGGATTTTTCAAACCCCGAAAGTCCGTATTTTTTTACAAGTTCTTTTAATTTTTCTTTTGAAAGACAATTTTTGCTATGGTTTATTTTTGAGCCAAGCATAATATTTTGATTAACATTCAGCCATTCAAACAAATTATCTCTTTGAAGCATATAGCCCACATTTGTAGAGATTTTTGTAACGGGCTCGCCATCTATCAAAATTTGTCCCGAAGTTGGTTTTAAAAGGCCGCAAATCATAGATAGAATTGTGGTTTTACCGCAGCCGCTTGGTCCGACAATGCTAACAAATTCACCTTTATCTATTTCAAACGAAGCATCTTTTATTGCCTGAGTCTCAGATTTTAAAGTCTGATAAGTCAGACCGATTTTATTAAGTTTTAGTAAGGTGCTCAAATGATTTCCTCCTTTGGAGAGTTAACAACAATTCACCATTAAATTAAGTTGGCAATAGAGTTGTCAACAACTTTTGAAAAGTCAACATCTTCTGTTAAAGTTTTAGAATTTTTAAGAACAGAAATAAGTCTGTTATAAGCGTCTTTTGACATTGCTGGTGAACTAGACCAAACATCAATGTCCAAATAATTTTCGACTGCTTTTGCGAGGCTTTCAAGGCTAGAACCGTCAAAAGATGGTTTAAGAGCCTTTGCTACTTCGCTAGAAGGATTTGTGTTAATATAGTTGTATGCTTTTTTAACAGCACGCAAGAATCCTTCGATTGTGCCTTTGTTTTCGCTGATAAATTTTGGATAAGCCATAAAGCAGGTGTAAGGAATTTCACCTGATGCTTCACCGACAGAACCAACATAATAGCCTTTTCCGGCAGCTACAAATTCAGAAGCGGTAGGTTCAAACATGGTGCAAAATTCAGCGTCGGTTGATTCAAACACAGATGGCATCATTGGGAAAGATGTTTCTGTGTCAAGAGTTATGTTTGTGCCATGGAAAAGGTTTTTGCTGTTAACAAGCCATTCAAAAGTCATGGCAAGCATACTGCCTCTTCTTCCAACAATGGCGGTTTTGTTTAAAAGGTCTTTGCTGTAATCAAAGTTTTCATACTTGGTTTTAGAAATCAAGAATGTTCCGTCTTTTTTGGTAAGTTGACCAAACACAACAGGGTGATTGGTGCTGCCTTCACTTTCAACATAAACAACGGTTTCAGGTCCCATAAGAGCAAAGTCTGCTGCACCCGACAAAAGTGAAGTCATGCAAACTTCGCTTCCGCCACCATTGGTTATTTCGACCTCTATGCCTTCTTCTTGCATATAGCCAAGGTTAATGGCAACATAAAGTGGGGCATAGAACACGCTATGAGTGGCCTCTGTTAACCTGATTTTTCCCGGTGTAGAATCGTTTTTGCAACTAACCAAACATAAGCACGACATAACGCACAGCGCCAAAGCACAAGTAAATGTTAGTATTTTCTTCATTATTCCTCCTTATTTTTAAGAAAACTTTGTTAGTTTCCTTATTTTGCATTTTATGAGCAAATAAAAATTTGTGTGAATGATATTAAAAGCATAAAATCATTTTTAATTTTTATTATTGTTTGCTATAATAACAAAGTAGGAGCAGTTATGAACAAAACTTCAAATTTTCACAGATTTTTTGTGCTTTTGTTGTTGGTGCCGGCTATAACAATGATAGTTGGTTCGTTTTTTGATATTCAAATTGTGGGCAATGCATATTTTGTGGCATTGTTAATACTAATTTCTTTTTTTATAATAGACAAACATTATGGCACAATTTTAACCAATTACAGAATAACATTCTTTTTGACTGACTTAATAAATATAATTGCAGTTGCAACAATACTTGCTTATGTTTATAATAAAGAAATAACCGTTGATGTCTGCCTTATTGCCGTAATAGTTATCGAAGCCATAATGATAATCTTGAATTTGTTTTTCACCAAAAACGAAAATATAACCAAATATTTCGGCGCAATTGTAGACACAGTAAAAATTGGTTCAATAATAAGCATTCTTGCTTACTTTTATAAGGTTTCGACTTTTTGGTTCGCAATTGACGCACTTATATTTGAGCTGGTTAGTCTTGGTTTCAAAATATATTTTGCAGCAGTTCACAAAAAGGTGGAAGAAAAAGAAATTTCCGAGAATGAAAAAATCGAAGAGCTTATTCATTCTGCGGGTGAAGACGAAGGAGAAACGGAATAATGTCAGCAACAACAATAACAAAAATAGTATTTTTAGCGTTAATGACAATGTTTGCGATTATTGCGCTTTTTGCAGGTTTTGTAATTGGCGGAAAAAAAAGGCAAAACAAAAAAGATGTTATGGTTGCAAGACAAATTATGAAAATCAGATTGATTTGTTTTGTTGTAATGTTGGTTTGTTTGCTAATTTGCATAATTATATAAATTTTCGGGAGAATGATATATGAAAGTTTTATTTACCGGCGGACTAGGGTATATCGGTTCGCATACAGCTGTTGAAATGCAAAACGCGGGCTTTGATGTTGTGATTGCAGATAATTTGAGCAATTCAAAAATCGAAGTTGCTGATAAAATAGAAAAAATCACAGGCAAACCTGTAAAGTTTTATAAGGTCGATGTTTGTGACAAAGTTGCGTTTGAAAAGGTTTGGGAAGAAAATCCAGATATATTTGCGGTTGTTCATTTTGCCGCATACAAAATTATGAAAGAGTCTTTGGAAAAGCCTTTAAAATATTATGAAAACAATTTGATTTCAACTTTTGTAACTTTGGAACTTATGCAGAAATATAATTGCAAAAACATAATTTTCAGTTCTTCCGCTGCGGTGTATGCACCGTCAGAAGTTATGCCAATTGACGAAACTTTTCCGGTAGAGGCATCAAATCCTTATGGAAGAACAAAACTATTTAATGAACACATTTTAAGAGATTTTCAAGCCGCAAATCCCGAATATAATGTAATACTTTTAAGATATTTCAACCCTGTGGGTGCACATGAGAGCGGGCTTATCGGAGAAGACCCAACAGATGTTCCAACAAATTTAGTTCCGTATATGTGCAAAGTTGCAGTTGGAGAGTTTGAATACTTAAATATTTGGGGCAATGACTATAACACCAAAGACGGAACGGGTGTAAGAGATTTTATTCATATTGTTGACCTTGCCGTCGGTCATGTAAAGGCAGTTGAAAAAATTGTGAAAGACAAAAACAAAACGGGCTTCAAAGTTTATAACATTGGCACAGGAACGGGATATAGCGTTCTTGAAATGGTAAACGCCTTTAACAATGTTAACGGAAATATTGTTAAGTATAAATTTGCCGAAAGGCGAGCAGGCGATCTTGGTGAGGTTTATGCCTCAGCAAAACTTGCAGAAAAAGAACTTGGTTTTAAGGCTACACACACATTAGAGCAAATGTGCAAATCAAGCTATAACTACCAAAAGAAAAACAAAAAATAAAGTGTGCTAATTTTGGTTTTAAAGATTTAAAAATCGCAAACGAGGAGAAGATATGCAATACATGAAAGATGAGGGAAGTTATACCCCGCAAAATTTTGAAAGCAATATTTATAAAATTTGGGAAGATAAGGGCTATTTCAGAGCAAAAGTCAATCCAAACAAAAAACCATTTACAATTGTAATGCCACCACCAAATGTAACAAGCAAAGCACATATCGGTCATGGTCTTGACGATACTTTGCAAGATATTTTAATCAGATACAAGCGTATGCGCGGATTTGAGTCGTTGTGGCTTCCGGGTGCTGACCACGCCGCTCTTGCAACCGAGCACAAGATTGTTGAAAAACTTGCAAGCGAGGGCAAAACAAAAGAGGGAATTGGAAGAGATGCTTTTGACAAAGAGGCTTGGGATTGGTATAACAAGTATGGTGGAGAAATATTAAATCAGTTTAGAAAAATGGGCTTTTCTGCCGATTGGGAAAGGTATCACTTTACAATGGACGAAAAAAGCACAAACGCAGTGCTTGAAGCTTTTATAAGACTTTATAACAAAGGTTATATTTACAGGGGAACAAGGCAAACAAATTGGTGTGTAAATTGCAAATCGGTTATATCAGATGACGAAGTAATTTATAATGACGAGCAAGGTTCAATGTGGCACATAAAATATAAGTTTGCAGACGGCTCGGGAGAAATTGTTGTTGCAACCACAAGACCGGAAACGCTTTTTGGCGACACAGCGGTTGCCGTTAATCCGGAAGACGAAAGGTATAAAAGCATTGTGGGAAAAATGGTACTTATTCCAATTATTAATAAAGAAATACCAATAATAGCCGACAATTATGTTGAAAAAGATTTCGGAACAGGCATGGTAAAAATAACTCCCGCTCATGACCCAAATGACTATGAGGTGGGAAAGAGACATAACTTAGATGTAATAGAAGTTATTTCAAAAAGCGGTATTATGACAGACGCAGTACCTCAAAAATTCAGAGGTTGCGGGCTTTTAAAGGCAAGAGAACTTGTTGTTGAAGAGCTAAAAAATTTAAAGCTTTTAGAAAAAGTAACGCCATACACACATTCGGTCGGTCATTGTGAAAGATGCAAAACAGCAATTGAACCAATGATAACAGAGCAGTGGTTTGTTAAAATGAGCGAATTGGTTAAGCCGGCAATAAAGTGCGTGGAAGATGGTTCGTTAAAAATCTATCCAAAGCGTTTTGAAAAAAATTATTTTCATTGGCTTAAAAATATCAGGGATTGGTGTATTTCAAGGCAGATTTGGACGGGGCATAGAATTCCGATTTATTATTGCAAAGATTGCAAAAATGTTATGGCTTCAAAAACAAAATTGGAAGTTTGTGAAAAGTGCAAAAGCAAAAACATTTATCAAGACCCCGATGTTTTAGATACATGGTTTTCTTCTGCGCTTTGGCCATTAACCACACTCGGTTGGCCTGAAAAAACAGCCGACCTTGAATATTTTTACCCTACAACTGTGCTTGTAACGGGTTTTGATATTTTGACTCAGTGGGTAACAAAAATGGTTTACATGGGCATTGAATGTGGAAATGACATTCCGTTCCAAAACTGTTTAATTCACGGCCTTGTTCGAGATAGTCAGGGCAGAAAAATGAGCAAAAGTCTTGGCAACGGAATTGACCCTATTGAAGTTATAGACAAATATGGTGCAGACACCCTAAGGGTTGCTTTGGTAAAAGATATGGCTATGGGCATAGACACAAGGTTTAGCCAAAATAAAATCGATGACGCAAGAAATTTCATTAACAAAATTTGGAATGTAAGCAAATTCATTTCGCTTCACCAATCAGATGTTGAACTTCTTGATGTAAGCAAAATCGAACTTGACAGCGTTCAAAAATGGTTGCTTTTTAAGCTTGACCAAATCACAAAAACAGTAACAAACAATCTTGATAAATTTGATGTAGGCGTAGCATTATCAAACATAGTTACGTTTACGCTTGATACTTTGTCAGATTGGGCAATAGAGCTTTCAAAGCCAGCAATTTTTAAGGGCGGAAAAGATAAACAAAATATGATAAGTGTGCTTAGCTTTGTGTTTGGAGAAGTTTTGAAATTGCTTCACGCATTTGTTCCGTTTGTAACCGAATATATTTACGGAAAAATGAATCTTGTAAATAAAGGCGAAAGTTTGATAATTGAGCAAATTTCAAATAAAGAAAGATTTAACCAATTTGAAGAAGATGCCAAAGAAACAGAAGAACTTGTTAATCTTATTGTAGAGCTTAGAAGGTTCAAGCTTGACAGTGGCAAAAAGTCAACTGAAAAAGTTGAGTTTGCAACAAGCCAAACAGATTTTGCAGAGTTGCACAAAGCAATTATAGAAAAACTTGCAAATATAACCATTTTGTTTGACGACAACAAAAAGGGAAACACGCTTGTTCTTCCTGTGGGCGAGTTTGTTTTGGTAGAAGAAGAAGTAGATGTAAAGGCCCAAAAAGCGTTGCTGGAAAAAGATATTGAAAAAGTAAAATTCGAAATTGAAAGAAGCAACAAAATGCTTTCAAATGCGGGATTCATGGCAAAGGCTCCCGAAGCTTTGGTTAATGCAGAAAAATCAAAACTTGCAAAAAATGAAGAGTTATATGCTTCTTTGATTTCAAAATTAAACGAAATAAAATAACAAACAAAAGAGGCAATTTTAGCCTCTTTTTGCTTTTTAAAACCACAAAAATATGATATCATTTTAATCAGAGGAAATATTATGGAAGAAAAACATTACACAATGGCAGAACTTTTGGCGGAAGAAGACGAACGCATAAAAAGGGAAGCAAAACTTGCAGAAGAAAATAAAATAGCCGAAGAACTAAGAAGAAAATTGGAAAAAGAGCAAAGGCTTGAAGAATATTTAAAAGAAAAAGAAAAAAGACATCAAGAATGGCTTGCAGAAAAAGAGCGCAAGGCCAACACTTTTGAAGACAAAACTTTAAATTGCAAAAAGTGCGGAAATGAATTTTTGTTTTCGGCAAATGAACAAAAGTTTTTCAAAGAAAAAGGATTTTTTAAACCATCAATGTGCAAGGCTTGCAGAGCAAGCATAAAAACAATAAATAATTTCAGAAAATAGTTATTCAAAGGAGAACTTATGAAACTTTTAATTGCAACAAATAACGAGTCCAAAATTCAAGGTGCAAAAGAAGCTTTTGAAACCTTTTATGAAAATGTAGAAATAAAAGGTGTTTCAATTAGTTCAAATGTTCCTGAGCAACCAATCAACGAAGAAATTATGCAAGGCGCGGAAAATCGCATTGCGGGGCTGGTTAAGTATGCAGAAGAAAATGACCTTGAAATAGATTTTTATCTTAGTGTTGAGTCAGGGTTAATAAACCTTTATGGTAGGTGGATAAACACAAGCATAGCGCTTATTCGTGATAAATACGGTTTTGAAGCGCACGGAGTTGCACCGGGTTATCCCGTTCCCGAAAAGTATGTTGACGAGGTAATTCAGTCAGACCTAACCAAAGTTTATAACAGAATTTTCAGTCAAAACGAACTTCGAGAGCATAAGGGCGGTGTACGCCTTTTAACTCATGGAAGAATGACAAGGGCGGATCTTATAATGGAAGCTTTTTTAATGGCAATGACGCAAATAATCAATGGCGAAATCTGGCATTAAAATAAAAAAGATAGGCACTAACAGTGCCTATTTTTTATGCCCAAAAAAGATATTATAAACAAAAAACAAGAGTAATAAAGAGTAATTTAGAATAGAAGGTCGCGGCTCCCCTTTAAGGGGAGCTGTTTGCGTAAGCAGACTGAGAGGTTAAAAAAGGGAGGTTAGAAGCAAACGAATAATAGAAGCATAGAAGAATAAAATCCTCTCCGCCGTGCACTGCACGCCACCTCTCCTTTAAGGCGAGGCACTTGGGTTAAAAGGCATATAGTCTAAAATGTAGGAAAAAATAACATTGGTTTTTGGCTACATCAAATACAGCCACAAGCGGAACAAGTGTTGATGTAACAGATCCAAAACTAAATTCAACTAATTTAAGAAATGCTTATACTAGTAAATATTGGAAAAAGAAATAATAATTTTTTTAGTCTCTTGATTGCAAGGGGCTATTTTTTTTGTATAATTTTGTTTGCTTTATTATTGTAAAAAATTTAAAGTTAGGTTATAATATTTTATATGGAAAACTTTTCGGAAGACAAAAAGTTTGAACTGTCATCAAAATTTAAGCCAACAGGCGACCAACCGCAAGCGATTGAAAGTTTGGTTAATGGGCTTGAAGACGGGCTCAGAACGCAAGTTTTATTGGGTGTCACGGGCAGTGGCAAAACTTTTACTATGGCAAACATAATTCAAAAAGTTCAACGCCCAACGCTTGTTATTGCTCATAACAAAACTTTGGCGGCTCAGCTTTGCAATGAGTTCAGAGAGTTCTTTCCAAATAATTCCGTAAATTATTTTGTTTCTTATTATGATTATTATCAGCCCGAGGCTTACATAGCAAGTTCTGATACTTATATAGAAAAAGTTCAAAGCATGAATGACGAAATCGATAAACTTCGCCATTCTGCGACTTGTGCACTTTTTGAAAGAAGAGATGTTATTATTGTTGCGTCTGTGTCTTGCATTTATGGTCTTGGTGAGCCGTCAGAATATCACAAGCTGGCAATTTCGCTTCGCCCGGGAATGATGGTTTCAAGAGACGATGTTATTGCAAGGTTGGTAGAAAACCAATATAAGCGAAATGATATTGATTTTGTTCGAGGTTCTTTCAGAGTTCATGGCGACACGCTCGAAGTTTTTCCCGCAAGCAATAGTGAGGTTTCAGTTAGAATAGAATTTTTCGGTGACGAAATCGACCGTATTTGCGAAATAGAAACGGTTTCGGGAAGGGTGATTTCCACGCTGGAACACATAGCTATTTATCCCGCAACGCACTATGCCGTGGGCAGTGAAAAAATGGAAGCCTGCTTATCTAATATTGAAAGAGATATGGAAACTGAGGTTTCCGAAATGTTAGAAAGAGGAAAGTTGCTTGAAGCAGAAAGACTTAAACAGCGCACCAATTATGATATAGAAATGATGCGAGAAATTGGCTATTGCAGTGGAATAGAAAACTATTCAAGATATTTTGACGGCAGAAATGCGGGCGATACGCCATACACATTAATGGACTATTTTCCCGATGACTTTTTGGTTCTTGTTGACGAAAGCCACATGACATTGCCTCAAATCAGAGCAATGTATAATGGCGACAGGGCAAGAAAAGACAGCCTTGTTGAATATGGTTTTAGATTAAAGTCTGCCTATGATAACAGGCCACTCACTTTCAATGAATTTGAAAAAAAGTTCCATCAATTAATTTGCATTTCGGCAACTCCGGGACCTTATGAGATGGAACATCAAAGCAATATTGCAGAACAAATAATAAGACCAACAGGATTGTTAGACCCCGAAATTATCGTTAAGCCTGTAACAAACCAAGTTGACGACCTTTTTGGAGAGTTAAACAAAACAATAGACAGCGGTGGTAGATGTTTGGTAACAACACTTACCAAAAAAATGGCAGAAGAGCTTTCAAAATATTTAACGGAAAAGGGCATAAAAACAACATATCTTCATTCCGAAATAAAAGCAATGGACAGAATCACCGTTATTAATGAGCTTAGAAGCGGTGCGAGTGATGTTTTGGTGGGCATAAATCTTTTAAGAGAAGGGCTCGACCTTCCGGAAGTAAAATTGGTTGCTATTTTAGACGCAGACAAAGAGGGCTTTTTAAGAAGCACAGGAGCATTGATTCAGACTATCGGAAGAGCAGCTCGAAACGCAGAGGGAAGAGTTGTTATGTATGCTGACATTATGACGGACAGCTTAAAGCGCGCAATAGACGAAACCAATCGTCGTAGAAGCGTGCAAATAGCTTATAACAAAGAGCATGGCATTGTTCCAAAAACAATTGTAAAAGATATTGTTAATACTTTGAAAATCACAACAAAGGAAACCGATATTTCAAGCTTAAAACCGGAAGATATAACCAAACAAATAGAAAGTCTTACCGCGCTTATGAATGTTGCAGTCAAATCACTTGATTTTGAAAGAGCAATAGATTTAAGAGATAAGATTTCGGAACTAAAAGTTAAGCTTTCGGGTGAAAAATATACTGCGCCAAAAAAGGTGGAAAAGGTTAGGCCAAAGGTTTACGAACGAACAAGAAAATCTACGCCTGTGCATTAATATTTTGGTGTTATGACACGCATAATACCTTAAAATTTCGACATTTACATATTTATTGTAACATAATAGGAGAATTATGGATAACTTTATAAGAATTATCGGAGCAAGAGAAAATAATTTAAAAAATGTGGATTTGGAAATTCCGAGAAACAAGCTTGTTGTCTTTACGGGTTTGTCGGGAAGCGGAAAGTCAAGTCTTGCATTCGACACAATTTTTGCAGAGGGTCAAAGGCGCTATATGGAGTCTTTGTCATCTTATGCAAGGCAATTTTTGGGTCAAATGAAAAAACCTGATGTTGATCAAATTGACGGGCTTTCTCCCGCAATCGCAATTGACCAAAAAACAACCACATCAAACCCAAGGTCAACCGTTGGAACAGTAACCGAAATATACGATTATTTAAGGCTTTTATATGCAAATATCGGCGTGCCATATTGCGTTAATTGCAACATACCAATCAATTCGCTTTCTATTGACCAAATCACAAAACTTGTTATGGCTTGTGAAAACGGAACAAAACTTATTATTATTGCACCTGTTGTAAGAAGAAAAACGGGTGAATACAAAGATATGTTTGAAGATTTTCGAAAAAAAGGCTATGTTCGTGTTAAGGTAGACGGAATCATCTATAACCTTGACGAAGATATTGTTTTGGATAAGAAAAAGAAGCATGATATTTCTGTTGTTATAGACAGACTTATTAGAACTGATAATATGGCGGTAAGACTTTCGGAAAGTTTGGAAACCGCTTTAAAACTTGCAGGCGGAGTGGTGATTGTTGATTCTAATGGAACAGAAACTCTGTATTCCACAAAACACAGTTGTCCAAACTGCGGATTTTCTTTTGACGAAATTTCTTCAAGATTGTTCAGTTTTAACACTCCAATAGGTGCTTGTCCTGAGTGTTCAGGAATAGGTTCAAAAATGGTTGTGGAAGAAAATCTTTTGGTTAAAGATTGGAACTTGTCGCTAAATGAAGGTGCAATTTCAACATTCGGTTGGGGAGATTATGGCTTTGGAAATCTATACTACAACGCAATAGCAAAAAAATACGGTTTTAGTGCAGATATTCCATTAAAAGAACTTTCAAGAGAGGCATTAGATATTTTGTTTTATGGAACAAATGGCGAAAAGGTAGAAATAAACAGTTCTTTTGGTTCATTTAATGGCAAGTTTGAAGGAATTATTCCAAACTTATATCGTAGGCATGAAAATGCTTCAAGTGATTTTGTAAGAAATGAAATTGAAAAATATATGATAGTAAAGCCTTGCAAATCTTGCGGAGGAAAAAGGTTAAATCCGCAGGCACTTGCAGTAAAAATTGATAAAAAATCTATTATTGATGTAACTGATTTTAATGTAATTCAAGCACTTGATTGGATAGCAGGATTAAAATTATCCGAAAAAGAGCAAACAATTTCACATTCGATTTTCAAAGAAATCAATGCAAGATTAAATTTCTTAAAAAATGTGGGGCTTGAATATTTAACGCTTTCAAGAACCGCATATACATTATCTGGTGGAGAAGCGCAAAGAATAAGACTTGCCACACAAATAGGCAGTGGGCTTATGGGTGTTTTATATATTCTTGATGAGCCAAGTATAGGACTTCACCCAAGAGATACAAACAAACTTATTGAAACATTAAAGCATTTAAGAGATATCGGAAACAGTGTTATAGTTGTTGAGCATGACGAAGATACAATTCGTGAGGCAGACTATATTGTTGATGTGGGGCCAAAGGCGGGGGTTCATGGCGGGCGAATAATTGCAACGGGAACTCCGTCAGAAATTTCAAAGTGCGAAAATTCTTTAACAGGTGCTTATTTGTCGGGCAGAAGAAAGATAGAAATTCCGACAGAACGAAGAGCTATGTCAGACAAAGTACTTGAAATTATCGGCGCTAAGCAGAATAATTTGAAAAATGTGAATGTAAAAATTCCTCTCGGAATGTTTGTTGCGGTAACAGGTGTTTCGGGAAGCGGAAAGTCAAGTTTGATTAATGAAATACTTTATCCTGCACTTGCAAACAAAGTAAATAAATCAAATTTAATAGAGGGCGCATACAAAGAAATTAAGGGAATAGAAAATATAGACAAGGTTGTGGTTATTGACCAAAGCCCTATTGGCAGAACTCCAAGAAGCAACCCTGTTACATACACGGGTGTGTTTACTGCGATTCGTGACCTTTATGCAAGCACTCCTGAGGCAAAGGCAAAAGGTTACACTGCTGGCAGATTCAGCTTTAATGTAAAAGGCGGAAGATGTGAGGCTTGTGGCGGTGATGGTGTAATAAAAATCGAAATGCACTTTTTGCCTGATGTTTATGTTACTTGCGACGAATGCGGTGGCAAGCGCTATAACAAAAACACATTAGAGGTTAAATATAAAGGCAAAAATATTAATGATATTTTAGAAATGACAGTAGAAGATGCGCTTGAATTCTTCTATAATCTTCCAAGCATAAAGAATAAACTTCAAACAATTAATGATGTAGGTCTGGGTTATATAAAACTTGGCCAAGCCGCAACAACACTATCCGGCGGTGAAGCTCAAAGAGTTAAGCTTGCAACGGAATTGTCAAAACGTCCAACAGGCAAAACTATTTACATTTTAGATGAGCCAACAACGGGACTTCATACTTATGATGTAGAAAAATTGGTGGGAATTTTGCAAAGGCTGACCCTTTCGGGAAATAGCGTAGTTGTTATAGAGCATAACCTAGACTTAATAAAAGTTGCGGACTATATTATAGACCTTGGGCCAGAGGGCGGAGACAATGGTGGAACGATTGTTGCAACGGGAACGCCTGAGAATGTGGCAAAATGCCAAAAGTCTTACACAGGGCAGGCGCTTAAAAAAATTTTAGAATAACTATTGAAACAAAATTTGTGTTATGATATAATATATTTATATAAAACCCATAAAAAGGGAGGAATTATGCTTAAAAAAATTATTATAGCATTAATGATAATAGCGGTTTTGTGTGGAATAGGCTATCTTGGCTATGTTGTTTTTATGGCTAAAAACATACAAAAAGTAGAGTTGGTTGGTTCAATGCAAACTGTATATTTTGTCGGTGACGATATTGATTATGAAAATGCACAGCTCAAAATCACATACAAAAATGGTGACATGAAACTTATTGATTTAAATAAGGCAAATATAACAACCACGCTTTTTTCAACATCACTAGGTTCTCACGGAAAAATGAAAATCACATACAAAAATTTCACAATAGAGCAAGAGTATGATGTGTTTGAAAAAGGTTGCTACTACATTAGCAGTGAAGAGGTAACCGACGCACTCGGAAAAACAACCTCAACAGACTATATAAGTGCATCAGCTTCAAAAACCATGATTTATTTTTACAATAATGGTGAAATCAGATATTATCAGCAAAATAATAACAATTGGTTTATGAATGACGGAAAGTATGACAAAACTTATAATTACAAAATCACGGGCAACACAATTTCAGTAAGTTTGGGCAAAAATAAAGCCATTGAACTCAAAGCCAATTACAATGAAAACGGAACAGCATATTTAACATCAATTGAAAAAGAAATGAATTCAATTGCTCCCGATGTTCCTAAAAAGGTAACAAAATCAAATTTCAAATATTATGAAGCCATGAAGGGAAATTTGGTTATAAACAAAAACGAAACGGGAATAGATTATAAAATGTCCGGAATAACCGACAAAAATTATGTAACCTTTAATGTTGGCGAAAAAATAAATACTCATGCAAACAAAATTTATTTGAAAGTAGTTTACACAGGCGATATATTTTTCAATGACCACACAGTATATGTTGAAATTTGCGACGAAATGAACACAGATGTTATAAACAAGCTAAACACATCAAGGTCAATAGACGGCTTTACCTTAACAAGAATCTATTATGGCGACAAAACAGAGGGCAATAATGGCTATGACTTATTTTATTCGGTAGCAGATTAAAATTTGGTGGTAAGAATATGAGCATTTATTTCATAAGACACGGACAAACAAACTTAAACAAAAGTGTCAGTTTTAACGGCGAAGTAGAAGAAGAATTAACCGAAGTTGGAATTTTGCAAGCCCAAGAAGCCGGAAAAAAGCTTAAAGATATAAAGTTTGATGCAATATTTTGTTCTCCGCAACTAAGAACAATGCAAACCTTAAATGCTTTAAACATTGTTAGCAGTGTTCCTATATTTTTTGACGAGCGAATAACCGAACGAAAAATGGGAAACCTTGCTGGAAAAACAATTGACTTTAATTATTTAAGATATGATTTTTTGAATGTAAATGCAAATCCAACTTATGATGGCTTAGAGAGCATTGGAGAAGTTTTTGAAAGAGTAAAAAGCATTTTGGAAGAAATTAAACAAAATTATTCAAACAAAAATGTGCTATTAGTTTCTCATGGATTTACAGGAAGAATGGTTTATTATTATTTCAATAAACTTCCAAAAAACGGACTGCTTGACGATATAAAAGAAAGTTTTTTAAGCAATTGTGAAATAAGAAAATATGATTTTAATAAAATGGAGGGCGAAAAATATATACCTCCGTCACAATTTGGCGAATAATGGTTTAACAAAAATAAAAATACATACATGGTGTATGTATTTTTTTTTATAAAAAGAGCATTATTATCATATATGGCAATAATGATTTTTAGGTCAATAATAATATATGCTTGTGTGCTGGTAGTAATAAGACTTATGGGCAAAAGGCAAATCGGCGAAATGCAACCGTTTGAGTTTGTTGTAACATTAATAATTGCCGACCTTGCGTGTGTGCCGATGTCAGAACTCTCAGTACCTTTGCTTCATGGCGTTGTTCCCATTCTTACATTGTTAATAGTACACTTTTTGCTGTGTTTCACCGCGCGAAAGTTCATGTTTGCAAGATATCTTCTAACGGGAAGGCCAGCAATAGTGGTAAGCCCACGGGGAATAAACTACAAAGAACTCAAAGAGCTCAATATGACACTAGACGATTTAATGGAACTTGTCAGAGGTTGTGATGTGTTTAATTTGTCCGAAATTCAGTATGCAATTTTGGAAACAAACGGAAACTTATGTGTAATCAAAAAGTCAGAAGCCGAACCCCCAACAAGAGAAGACTTTAAGGTCAAAGTCAGTCAAAACGGTTTGCCGGTCAATATAATAATGGATGGTTCATTAATGAAAGAGAATATTATAATGGCAGGCATTGATGACAAGTTTATAAAAAAATGTATAGAAAAGGCAAAGATAAAGCAGGTAAAAGATGTTTTGTTAATGACGCTAGACAACAATGGGGAGGTATTTATTCAAGGCAAGTCAGCAAATGAGTATTACACATTTAATATGAAGTTTGACGGTGGTGATAGATGGTAAAGCGTTGGATAGTAATGTTATTAATAACAATAGCACTCGGAATAGGCTGTTTTTTTGAAAATAGGTTTATCAATAATTCATTTAATTGGCTAATAAACAGTTTGGAAAGTTTGCAAATCGAACTTACCGAAAATCAAGAAAAGATTGATACCGAAAAACTGATTTCAGATGCATATTCTGTTCATGAAGAATGGCATGAAAAAGTTATAGTTTTAAAGTGCTTGATTTGGCATACTTGGGTAAAAGACATAGAGCTTGGTCTTGCACGAATAGCCGTTTATGTTGAGGAAAACGATTATACCGAAGCGTATGCAGAGCTTGCATCTTTAATAGATTATTGCGCACACTATTCCGACGATTTCAAAATTTCGTTAGAAAATGTGTTCTAAAAACTATGCCTTTGCATTTTTGTGCCTGCTTTTTCTGAAAAGAACCATTTTAAAGTCCGCAACATTAAACACCAAAATAAGCAGAATTGTAGATGCCACAACAATAGCAGAACTAACAAAAAGTGCAACAACAAAATAGTCTGATAAAAGGTTATAGATAAAATATGCGGGAAGGGCACTAAACAGAGTGATTGCAAGCATAATTAAAATAGTTTTTACAAATGTAAAGCTAACAAGCTTTCGTTTTGCAAGCATCATGATATTTAAAACAGAAGAAGTTGCCGACATCAAAAAGTAACCCAAAATAAGAGCATAAGTTCCAAGATATTTTGGCAAGAAGAATATGCAAACAAACAGCAGTGCGGCAGAAACCACATAATTTTTAAGTGATTTCATTTCAAGTCCGATTGCGTTCAAAATCGAAGATGTAATTTGTGATATTCCAAGCGGAATCATGCAAGCTGAAGCAATTGACAAATAAATTCCGGCCTTTGCGTTTTTAAAGATAAATAAGCAAATAGGTTCGCCCAAAGCCAAAAACAAAGGCATCAAAATAGAAGAAAATACAACTGTCGTTCTAAGCGAAAAATTGATTTTGCTTTTAAGAATGGCAGTATTTTTCAGTTCGCCGTTATCAATATTGTTAGATTGCTCGCTGATTGACGGAATCATTGTAACGGCAAGCGAACTGTTTAATGTTGCAGGGATCATCAAAAGAGGAAAGGTCATTCCCATAATAATTCCAAATTCAGACAAAGCCTCGGTAGAAGAGAATCCAAAATCCATCAATTTAATAGGAATAATGATTGCAATAATAGAAGATACAGCGGAAGACACTGTTCTGACAGCCGTAATAGGCGAACTTGTTTTAATAAGTGATACAAATTGAGGCTTTGGACTATAAAGCTTTCCGCCACGCTTAAAGAAAATAGCGATAACAATTAAGGTAGAAACAATGCAACCAATGCTAAGTGACAGTGCGGTTTTGTTGGTAAGTGACATATTCAAAAAGGTTGTTTCAAACAAAATCACAATGGCAATAATTCTGACTACTTGTTCAATAAACTCAGTAAAGCTGATTGCAAAAAATTGTTTTTCGCCCCAAAGAGCTCCGCGCAAAACTTCGTATATCGAACTGAAAATAAGTGCAGGAAGAAGAATCATCAACATTTGAGTAGAAGCGTTAGAAGTAAAAATTTTGTTCATAAGTTGCGGGCAAAAAATTACAATAAGAGAAACAAGTGTACAAATCACGCCTGTCAAAATCAAGCCCGAAGATACAGTTGAGCCAATAGATTTTTTATCATTTTTCCCATGAAAATAAGAGACATTTCTAGATAGAACCACAGGAATTCCGCTGGAAACGAGTGTCATAAGCACGCCAAAAATACTCATAGCAACTTGATAGCTTCCAAGCAAAGCGCTGTCAAGTTCCCTTGATAAATAAATTTTTAACAAAAATCCTAATGCTCTTGTGGCAATAGAAAAAAATGTGACGCAAAACATTGCTTTAAAAAATTTGTTCATACTAAATTTTTATGCCGTCAAAATTCAAATATTTAAATTTTGTCAAAAAACTTTAACATTTTTCATTTTGTAGCATATTATAATTCAAAACCTCTAATTTTGTGCAATAATTTTAAGATTTGCAAATTCAAATAGAACTAGTTTAAAAACAAAATCTTTCCAGAACTTTT
>CAQFKO010000004.1 GCA_948787875.1 uncultured Eubacteriales bacterium | reverse complement strand
GATAAACGGCGAGGAAAAAGAAAACAACACAGTGTATGTGGTAACGGGCGAAACCGTGGTAGGTTATGAGGAAGAAAAAGAGCCTCCAAATATTATGTACCTTAATTATAAAGAGTATGAAGATGGTTATTTGGTATCCGGACTTAACGATGTTACTGTAACTGATATAACCATACCTGCAAGATATCAAGGCAAAAAAGTTTATGGTATAAAGAATGGGATTAGTAATAGTTCAGGTGCATTTTACAATAAAACTAAAATAAAATCTGTAACAATTGAAAATGGTGTAACAACCATAGGAGATTTTGCTTTTCTTTATTGTAGAGGGTTAACTAGCATATCAATTCCTGAATCTGTAACTAGTATAGGGAAAAACGCATTTTCTTATTGTAGCAGTTTAACTAGTGTAACAATTCCGGGAAATGTAACAATTTTAGAGGATTCAGTTTTTGCAAATTGTAGCAAACTTAATACAGTAGATATTCCTGAATCTGTAACTAGTATAAAAAATAGAACATTTGCAGGTTGTATTGGTTTAAATAAAATAAGCCTTCCAACTAATCTAACAAGTATAGGAGAGTGGGCATTTTCTGATTGCAATTATCTTACTGAAATATCTATACCAGATAGTGTTAAAAATATTGGAAATTTTGCATTTAATAATTGTAATAGAATGCCTAGCATAAACTTACCATCTAGTATAACTAGCATTGCAAAAGGCCTATTCAAAAGTTGTAATAGTTTAACCTCTATATTAATACCAAATAGTGTAACAAGCATTGGAGATGAAGCATTTAATAATTGTTTTAGTTTAACGAGTGTAAATATTTCCGAGCATATAACAACAATTGGAAATTCTGCGTTTGCTAACTGTAAAAAATTGGAATATATTGAAATATCAGATAGAAATCTTAATTATTTAATAGAAGACGGAGTTTTATTTAATAAAGATAAAACAACAATAATTTGTTATCCAGCAGGAAAAACTAATACTACATATACTGTTCCGAGCAGTGTAACAGTTTTGGGAACGTCAACATTTTCAAATTGTAGCCATTTAGAAACTGTAATCCTTCCAAGTGGTATTACAAGTATAGAAGATTCTATGTTTAGTTATTGTATTAAATTAACTAATGTTGTAATCCCATCAAGTGTAACAAGTATAGGTGATAGTGTTTTTAATGGTTGTAGCAGTTTAACAAGTATAGAAATCCCATCAAGTGTAACAAGTATAGGTGATAGTGCTTTTAATGGTTGTAGCAGTTTAACAAGTATAATAATTCCAGAGGGAGTAACAAGTATAGGGTTTAATGCATTTTCTGGTTGTAGCAGTTTGTCTAGTGTAACAATACCAAATAGTGTAGTAAGTATAGGAGACCAAGCATTTTGGGGTTGCAGTAATTTAACAAGTGTAACAATCCCATCAAGTGTAACAAGTATTGGTAAATATGTATTTAATAATTGTAGCAATTTGTCATCTGTAACATTTGAAGATTCAGAAGGATGGTTTGTTGCTTTATCAAGTTCGGCTACAAGTGGCGAAGATATGATTTTGACAGATCCGGCACAAAATGCAATTAATTTTAAAGGGGATTATGTGGACTACTATTGGAAAAAGAAATAGTTTGATTTTGGGGAATAAAAAAGCCTTAGGTTTGTGCCTAAGGTTTTTTGTTTGTGAAATTTTTATTTTAATAAGTCTTTGTCTTCAACGCCTAACAAAAAGTCGGTTGTTACATCAAAAAATTTTGCAAGCAAAATTACACAGTCGGTAGATGGGTCGCGGTCGCCGGTTTCCCATTTTGCTATTCCTGCTTGGCTTATTCCTATTTTTTGGGCAAGATCGGCTTGTGTTAATTTGAATTCTTGCCTCAGTTCTCTTATTCTTTCACCAATTTTCACCATAATACTACATTTATTTTATGGCAAAAGCCATAAAAATATTTGACTTATGGCGATTTGCTATAATATAATATATTTATCCATGAGCAACTCATGGATAAAGCATTTCAAATTTTTTAAGAAATGTCGATTTATCCTTAGGCAAAAAAGCAGCCAAAATGGCTGTTTTTTTGTTACTGTAAAGTTATGCAAATTTGCATGGCTTTTATTTTTGTCAAAAGATTTTATATTTTTATTTTGTGAAGAATTTTTTATTTTATGAATAGTTTTCCAATTTCAACCAGTGGAATAATTGCAAGGCTGGTTAAAGAAATTATCAGCCACTGAGTTGCGGTTAGCGCCACAAGTCCAAACATTCCTGCAAACAAAGGAACAAAATATACGCACAAAATCATTGCAAACAACACCAAAAAGCTTATGTTGAAAAAACGGTTTTTGAATATATTGGTTTTGAATATGCTTTTTTCGGTTTTACAGTTTATTGCATGAATAATTTGCATTAAGCAAATTGTTAAGAAAGACATTGTGCTGGCAACTTCGTTTCCGTAAAAACTTCTTGCACAAACAAACATTATAAGAACTATAAGCGATTGAACAAAGCCTTGATAAAGTATTGACGAACCAACATAGCCCGAAAGCAGTGACTTTTTTGGATTGCGAGGTGGCTTGTCCATAATGTTATGTTCAGATGGTTCAATTCCAAGAGCAAACGCTGGTAAGCTGTCGGTAACAAGGTTAATAAACAGTATTTGAGAAGGCAGTAAGAACACGGCATCTGGTATAACCAGCGAGGTTACAAAAATTCCGAGAACTTCTACTATGTTGGTTGACAGCAAAAACAGAATGGTTTTTTCTATATTATTATAGATTGTTCTGCCTTCTTTTATGGCAATGACTATGGTAGAAAAGTTGTCGTCGGAAATAAGCATATCCGAAACTTCTTTTGTTACATCTGTGCCCGTTATTCCCATGCAAGCACCGATGTTGGCGGCTTTTATGCTTGGTGCATCATTTACGCCGTCACCCGTCATGGCAACAATGTTTCCTGACCTTTTCAGTGCTTTTACAAGCATAAGTTTATGCTCGGGCGTTACCCTTGCAAACACACGATAATTGCAGACTATTTTTGCAAGTTCTTTTTCGGTTAATTTTGAAATTTCGTTGCCGGTCATAACCTCTTTTTTTGAATTTACTATTCCCAAACTCTTTGCAATTGCGAAGGCTGTTGATGGGTGGTCGCCGGTTATCATTATTGTTTGAAGACCTGCCTTTTTGCACTGTCTTATTGATATTGCGGCTTCGGGTCTTGGTGGGTCGATAATTCCCAAAAAGCCCACAAAGGTCAAATTGTTTTCGTTGTAATCACTGTTTGCGGATTTTTTTGCAAAGGCAATAACTCTTTCGCCTTGTTCGCAAACCTGCTCGTTGGCAAGCAGAATTTTATGTATTATTGCCTCAGTCAGCGGTTTCTCTTCTCCGCCGATAAGAACATTTTTGCAACTGCCGATAATATAGTCTATTGCACCTTTAATGTAGAGAGTTTTTTCTCCCTCATTTTCTGCAATAATGCTCATGGTCTTTTTTATTGAGTTAAATTCGTTTGCCTTTATAATTCTGTTTTCGCTTCTTATCTTTTTTATGTCCGCCCCGCTTGATAGTAAAAATTTTACTATTGCTGTTTCGGTTGCATCGGCAGTTATTTTTCCACCTTCGTCAATTCTTGCGGTATTGCAAATCGAACCTATTTTAAATAGTTCACAAAGTTTTTGGTCTGTGGCTTCGTTTATGCCTTCCACCGCTCCGCCCACATAAAAGTGCTTTACGGACATTTCATTTTTGGTAAGAGTTCCTGTTTTGTCACTGCAAATAACCGTGCAACAGCCAAGCGTTTCAACAGCACTGAGTTTTTTTATTATAGCGTTTTTTCGGGCGAGTTTTTGCACGCCAAGTGCCATAATTATTGTGATTACCGCAGGCAAGCTTTCGGGTATTGCTGCAACGGCTAATGCCACCGCCGTAAGAAGAGCTTGAAGTACGGTTACATTTTTGCTGAACAAAACTTGAACCAAAAATACAACAAAAGTTATTCCGAGAACACCAAAGGTTATGACCTTTCCGATTTTGTCTATATTTTTTTCAAGCGGAGTTTTTTCTTTTATGGAACTGCCAAGTACCTTTGCGATTTTGCCCATTTCGGTGTTCATTCCGACCGCCGTTACCACGCCTTTGCCATAGCCTGACGTTACTGTTGTTCCCGAAAAACAAATATTTTCTTGGTCAGCCAAAGCCAAAGTGTTTTTGTGAATGGTGGCACTTATTTTTGCAACAGAATGGCTTTCGCCCGTAAGCGAACTTTCGTTGGTTCTTAGGTTGTTGCACTCAATAAGTCTTAGGTCCGCAGGAACGCAGTCGCCGGCTTTTAGCATAACAATATCGCCAACAACAATGTCGCTGACTTTAAGTTTTATCAGGCTTCCGTTTCTGATAACTTTGGCAAATGGTTCGGTAGACTTGGCAAGGGCAGCAAGGGCGTCCTCTGCTTTTTGTTCTTGAATAACACCAACAACCGCGTTAATCAAAACGATTGCAAAAATCAAAATGCCTTCAAAAACATTTTCATAATTTTTTTCGATAATTGCACTAGCTTCGGAAATTATTGCGGAGATTAACAAAATTATTATCATTATGTTTTTAAATTGCGCTAAAAGTTTTTTAAAAAAGCCATTCTTTTTTTGCTTTTCAAGCTCGTTTTTGCCGTATTTTTCTGCACGCAAAGTGGCAGAATCTGAATTAATTCCGTTTTCGTTGGTTTCGAATTCATTAAAAATATTTTTTATATCTTTGTTAAAATATGCCAAAACAAACACACTCCCGTTTATTAAGGCATATGAAACAAAAAAAGAAAAAATGCAAAAAACTTTGCATTTAATTTAAAATTTTAGAAATCAGTGAAAGGCAAGGAATAAGACGCAACATAAGCCTTTTCACTCTCGGAAATAATAAGCCTTGTTTCCTTTGGAATATTAATAAGGTTGTTTGCCTTGTTTAAAAGTCTTGTCATAAGTCCGAAATCTTTAAACGAGGTTGTTCCGTTAACTCCCACAATAATGTGGTCAACAATGTCTATATTATTTAAGAGGCAACTGCATAAAAGCGAAAATGTAAAGTTAAAATCTTCGTTTGATACCGCACAAGAGCCGAATGGGTGATTGTGGCAAATAATAATTCTGTTACACTTTTGTTCAATGGCAAGTTGCGTAACTTCTCTTATAGGAATTTCAACTTCGTCAGACAAGCCACTGTTAATCATTGCATATTTTTTGACACGGTTTGATTTGGTTAAACATATAACATAAAACTGTTCAACATCAACATTGTGATAAAGCTTTGAACAAAATGCTCTTGCGTCTGCACTTGTGCTGAGGTTTTGTGAAAAGATTTCGGGCATATTGATAAAATTTGATATTTCATTAACAAGCTTTATTAACAGTGCCGAAGATTCTTTTATTCCGTCTAGTTTTGTTAAGTCGCCGTAATTTGCGGACAAAACTCTTCTTATTGAGCCATAGGTGTCTAGCAGTTTGTGAGCAAGCGGGTTGGTATCTTTTTGTGGAATAGAATAAAAAAGCAAAAGTTCAAGTTTTTGAATGTCGGAAAGTGAATTGATGCCATGTTCCAAAAATTGAGTTTTTAGTCTGCTTCTGTGGTTTTTGTGAATATTGACCTTTTGCGATTTAAGTTTTTCAAAATTATTTGACGTGGTTTTGGGTGACAAATTGGTTTTTGTTGTAAATTTTTCTGCCGAACTTAAATTTTTGTTATCGGTATTTTTGTCAGTTTTTATGTTCGCGTTATTTGATGTACTATTGTCAGTTTCGTCGATTTGCTCAATGTTATCTTCTCTTTTTCTGGTGGAAATAACATTTGTTTTGGTTGGTTTATTTGTTCTTAGTTCCATAACTATCCTCTTTTGTATTAATTTAATTATATCATAATAAAATTTTTCTTAAAAATAAAAAGATAATTTTTATGGTATTTTTTTTTATAATTTGCATATTTTTAAAATTTGCTATATAATGTTTAAGTAATTGATTAGTTAGGAGGAAATATGTTAAAACAACTAAAATATTTGCAAAAAAAAGAATGGCTATTGGCACTTTTTAGTATTGGAATAATAGTTTTGCAAGTTTGGCTGGAACTTAAAATTCCCGAATATATGTCAACAATAACAAGGCTTGTGGAAACTTCGGGTAGTGAAATGAGTGAAATTCTCAAAAACGGCGGATATATGCTTGCTTGTGCGATTGCAAGTGCGATTACCTCTGTTATTGTGGGATATTTTGCGGCAGTAATAGCTTCAAGACTTGCAAAAAGAATTCGTTCTTTGGTATTTAACAAAGTAATTAATTTTTCAGATGCGGAGATTAAGCGTTTTTCAACAGCAAGTTTGATTACAAGAACTACCAACGATATAAGCCAAGTTCAAATGATTGTTGCAATGGGCTTGCAACTTTTGATTAAAGCTCCAATAATGGCAATATGGGCAATTTGCAAAATTTTGGACAAAAGCTGGCAGTGGACACTTGCAACGGGAATCGCCGTAGGAATTGTTTTTGTGTTTATTATAATAATTGTTATCGCAGCACTTCCAAAGTTCAAAAAAATTCAAGACTTAACCGACAACCTTAACCGAGTTACAAGAGAAAACCTTACGGGTGTAAGAGTTGTAAGAGCCTATAATGCAGAAGATTATCAGGAAAAGAAATTTGAAAAAGCAAATCTTGACATTACAAAAAGTCATTTGTTTATAAACAAATTTTTGTCGTTTTTAGACCCTGTTATGAGCATTGTTATGAGTGGGTTGCCACTTTCGATTTATTTAATAGGTGCATCTCTTATTTATAATGCCGGACCAATAAACAAACTTTTGCTGTTTAGTGATATGGTTGTGTTTAGTTCCTACGCTATTCAGGTTGTTATGAGTTTTGTTATGCTTGTAATGATTTTCATTATGCTTCCAAGAGCTGCGGTTTCTGCAAAAAGAATCAATGCTGTGCTTGATACCAAGCCATCTATTTTGAGCGGAGAGGGAACGGATAAACCTATAAAAACAGGTGAAGTTCAATTTGTTAATGTTGGATTTAAATATCCTGATGCAGAAGAATATATGCTTCATGATGTAAGCTTTAAGGCAGAAAAAGGTCAAGTTGTTGCCTTTATTGGTTCAACGGGAAGCGGAAAGAGCACACTTATTAATCTTGTTCCAAGGCTATATGACGCAACAGAAGGTCAGGTAATCGTGGATGGCGTTAATGTAAAAGACTATACACCTGAGCAACTCAATAATAAAATCGGCTATATTGCTCAAAAGGCGGTTTTGTTTTCGGGAACGGTAAAAAGCAATGTTTCATTCGGAACGGTTGAGGGCAAAAAGCCTTCTGACGAAGATATTGAACGTGCACTTGATATTTCTCAATCAAGTTTTGTTAAAACCTTGCCTGAGGGCATTGATTCAAGAATCGACCAAGGTGGAAAAAATGTTTCGGGAGGGCAAAAACAAAGGCTTGCAATTGCAAGGGCTTTGGCAAGAAAACCCGAGATTTTGATTTTTGACGATAGCTTTTCTGCATTAGATTACAAAACCGACAAACTGCTAAGAGAGGCTTTGAAAGAAAAATCTGCCGACACAACTTGCCTTATTGTTGCTCAAAGAATCGGTACTATAAAAAATGCAGACAAGATTATTGTGCTAGACAGCGGTCATGTTGTTGGTGAGGGCAAGCACGATGAACTTATGAAAAATTGCAAGGTCTACAAAGAGATAGCTTTGTCACAGCTATCAAAGGAGGAACTCGCAAATGCCTAGAATAAATAAAAAAGGTTCAATTGAAAAACCAAAAAATTTGGGCAAGTCGGTAAAAAAACTTTTCAGATATATAAAAAGTTATCTTCCACTTGTTATAATTTCTTTAATACTTATTATTGCAAGTACGGTGTTTAGACTTGTTGGCCCAAATCAATTATCAAAAATAACCGATATTATTTCTGCTTCTTTGCCGGAGATTGATGCGGTAACAGGAACACTTATTTCGCTTGGTGCAAGTTTTGAAATGGCAGAAATTTTTAAAATTGCAATAGTTCTTATAATTTTGTATGTGCTTGGCTTTGTTTGCACATATATTGCAAATGTTTTGATGGGCACAACCTGTCATAATATGAGCAGAAATTTAAGAGCGGATATTTCAAGAAAAATCAACAGAGTTCCACTTAAATTTTTGGATAGAACACCATATGGCGATGTGCTTTCTTGTGTAACAAACGATGTTGACACCGTCGGACAAACTTTGCATCAAAGTGTTTCAAATCTTGTGAGTGCAATAGTGCTATTTTTGGGCTCGCTTATAATGATGTTTGTTACCAATTGGCTTATGGCACTTGCCGCTATCGGTTCAACACTGCTTGGTTTTGTTTTGATGTTCTTTATTATAAGAAAATCACAAAAATATTTTGTTTGGCAACAACAACGCCTCGCAGAGTTAGACGGCGTGGTTGAAGAAGTTTATTCGGGTCAAAGCATTGTAAAAACTTATAATGCTCTTGGCGAAACTACCGAAAAGTTTGAAAAAATCAATCACAAACTTTATACTGCGGCATGGAAATCACAGTTTATTTCGGGAATAATGCAACCTATTATGGGCTTTATCGGAAACTTTGGCTATGTTGTTGTGTGCATACTTGGTGCAGTGCTTACCATGAACGGGAAAATAAGCTTTGGCGTTATTGTTTCGTTTATGATTTATATCAGATACTTTACCAATCCGCTTTCGCAAATTGCGCAGGCAATGACAAGCATTCAGACTGCGGCTGCTGCGGCAGAAAGAGTGTTTAACTTTGTTGAAGAGGAAGAACTTGCAGACGAGTCACACAAAAATGTTGAGCTTCCTGAAAAAATAAAGGGAAATGTTGACATTAGTCACATTAAATTCGGCTATGACAAAGAAAGAGAAATTATTCATGACTTTTCTGTTAAAATAAAAGCCGGGCAAAAAGTTGCAATAGTCGGACCTACGGGCGCGGGCAAAACCACAATCGTTAATCTTTTGATGAGATTTTATGAAGCAAACAGCGGGGATATTTCAATAGACGGCGTGTCTATTTATGATATGAAGTCTAGCCAGCTCAGAGATATATTTTCAATGGTGTTGCAAGATACATGGCTCTTTGAGGGAACTATCAGAGAAAACCTTGTTTATAACAAAGAGGGTATAACCGATGAGGACCTTGACCGCGTTTGTATGGCTTGCGGTCTTGACCACTTCATAAAAACTTTGTCTAATGGTTATGACACAATTTTGTCAGACGAAACCAATGTTTCGGTGGGGCAAAAACAATTGCTTACCATTGCAAGAGCAATGCTTCAAAATACGCCGATGTTGATTTTGGACGAGGCGACCAGCAATGTAGACACCAGAACGGAAGAACTTATTCAAAGTGCAATGGACAAACTTACTCATGGCAGAACAAGCTTTGTTATTGCTCACAGACTTTCTACAATCAAAAATGCGGATATTATTTTGGTTCTAAAAGACGGTGATGTAATAGAAAGCGGAAACCACAAAGAGTTAATAAAACAAAACGGTTTTTATGCCGAACTATATAACAGTCAGTTTAGTTTGGCAGGTTGTGACCAAATTGACTAATAAAGAACTTCCATTTTATTGGAAGTTTTTTATTTGAAAAAATATAATTTTGTGATAATATAATTTTATGAAAAATTCCAAACAAAAGAAAAGCAAAGGCTTTGGCAAATTTTTATTATCGTTGTATTCGCCTGTTAAGGGTTTGTTTTGTTTAATGATATTTTTAATGATTTTGGCTCAAATTTTAAGCCTTATCGGAATGTATACAATAAAAAATACGGTTAATTTGCCTTTTAAAGAAAATTTTGAATTAAAACAACTTTATATTGCATTGGCGATAATTGCGGTTGTTTTTGTTGTGGAAACAATAGCAAGATATATTTCTATGACAATTCGTTCAATTCCGCTAAGAGTAAAGCAAGGCAAATTTGTTACTCAAAAATTGTTTAATCACCTAAGTAATAAGTCTTATTCGTATTACAGTGATAATTACAGCGGAAAAATTGCAAATGCAATCAGTGAAGTTTGTCCAAAACTTGAACGCCTTAATAAAGTGATTTTGCAAGACCTTATTTGTCATATTGGTTCAATGATAACAAGTTTTGTTATTTTAGCTTCAATCAACCTTGTTATATTCGGAATTTCGTTTGTTATTTATATCGGCATTATTGTTGGAAGGCTGGTTTATTTTAAAATAACATATTTAAAGTGTCAAAAGTCGGCTCAAATAGAAAATCGTGAATTTAACGGATTGCTAAATGACTCTATTATGAATTTTACTTCGCTTAGAATTTATAATTCGGTGAATGCTTTTTCTAACAATATTGTGGGGCAAAAGAGCAGGGAACTTTTTTATAAAAGCAAGGCCTCTAAGCATGAGTTTTTGTATGGCTTTTTTTCTAACATTTTGCACTTGGTTGTTCTTATTTCCATTGCGGTTTATGGGCTTGAACTTTACAAATTGTCAGCCATAACAATCGGTGATTTTGTGTTTATTTTAACCTCAATGATTTCTATCAAAAACTCAACCACCAGCATTTCTTGGCAAATTGTTGACATAAGTGACACTTTGGTTGTTATTAACAATTCTTATGAACTGCTTTATGATGATAATAATATTTTTGAAGATAACAAGCCTGATTTGCAAATTAATTCGGGAACAGTTGAGTTTAAAGATGTTAGCTTTAAATATACAAACGAAGATGTTTTTAACCATTTCAGTTTAAAAGTAGAAGACAAAACCAAAGTCGGAATAATCGGCGTCAGCGGAAGCGGAAAGTCTACACTAGTAAACTTATTGTTTAAATTTTATAAGTGCAACAGCGGGAGCATTTTGATTGACGGCAAAAACATAGATGATTTTAGCAATAAATCGCTTTATAACAACATTACTTATGTGCCACAAGACACAATACTTCTTCATTCCACTATTTATGAAAATATAAGGCTTGCAAAGCCAAGTGCAACCGAAGAAGAAATTTTTGAGGCTTCAAAAAAGGCAGAGCTTCACGAATTTATAGAATCTTTGCCAAACAAATATGAAACTATTGTTGGTGAGCGAGGCATAAAATTGTCGGGTGGGCAAAGGCAAAGAATAACCCTTGCAAGAATATTTTTAAAGAGCACAAAAATAGTTATTTTTGACGAAGCCACAAGTGCACTTGACAATGAAACCGAGTTCAAAATTCAAAAAAATATCAATCAATATCTTAAAGGGCAAACAATTATTTGCATTGCACACAGACTTTCAACCTTAACCGATATGGACAAAATTTTGGTTATAGAAAAAGGAAAGATTATAGACAGCGGAACGCCAAAGAAGATTATTCCAAAATATTCCAAAACAAATTATTTTGACCAAACTAATTAACAAAAATTGTCGCTCGGCGAATATTTTGTTGCCATAGATGTAAAAAATAATTAAAATAGATGTATGAAAGAAAATGAAGTAATAACTTCTAAATGCAAAAACTGCGGAAGTGAGCTTTGGTATAATCCAAAGCAGGGGTGTTTGACTTGCAAATATTGCGACTCAAACTATTTTTTGCCACAGCAAAATGACGACGCCGTGCTTGTCAGACAATATGACGATAGCTTTCACCCAAACAAACTAAATCGAACACTTAATGCTTATCAGTGTAATAATTGTGGAAACAAATATTATATGACTAGTGAAGGTGTTTCAAAAAAATGTCCAAATTGTGGAAGTTCTTCTTGTTCTCTTGTTGAAGATGCGGGGCTTTGTGCAGACGGCATTATTCCTTTTAAAATTTCAAAAGACCAAGCGGCAAAAAAGTTTGCGGAATACTTAAAAGGCAAAGTATCTGTTCCAAGAGCGTTAAAAAAATCTGCAAAAAATCAAGAACTTATGGGAGTGTATATTCCTGTTTGGAATTTCACATTCAACATTTCGGGAACATACAGTGCAACTGCAACCTCGCTTCAAAAAGACAGTGATGGAAGTTTTTACAGTGTTCCAAAGCCGGTTTTCGGTGAAAAATATAAGCGCATAAAATCGCATGACCACTCTGCAAGCAATGCACAAGACGACATATTTTTGGAACTATTTGATGAAAATGATTATGCTGGGCTTATTCCCTATGTTCCAGAATATACTTATGGTTATAGGGTAGAGAGTATTGATAAAAACATTCACGACTATTATTACAAAATTACAAAAGACGCAGAAGCCGAATTGGAAAAAGAAATGAAACAGTCGGTGCTTAAAAAATACAAAGAAGTTTCTGATGTTTCGGTTGAAGCAATGGTTGACGATGTGTTTTTTAACTTTGCGTATGTGCCTGTTTATGTGAATGCATTTACACACAAAAACAAATTATATAAAACTTTTATCAGCGGAACAACAGGCAAGGTTATAGGGAAATCTCCTATCACCGCAGGCAGAATTTTCAAGACGCTTGCAGAGGCTGTTGCCGTGCTTGGAATAGTGGGACTGCTAATTTATCTTTTTTGCAGATAAAATTTTTTAAAATAAAATGTAGCAATCATTGCTACATTTTTTTAATCAATTAAAATTATAGGAGTAATGTTTTTGTCAAGTTTGCTCAAAAATTCCTCTTCGTCTTTTTTGCTTCCGACAAGGCTGTTATAATGTGACGGAACAACAATATCAGGCTTAATAATATTTGTTGCTTCTGCGGCTTCTGAGGCGGTCATTGTGTATGTTCCGCCGATTGGAATAAACAGAATATCACAGCTTAAATCTTTTAACTCGTCAGTAAAATCGGTGTCGCCCAAAACGGCAAAAGTTTCGTCTTTTGTGGTTACTTTATAGCCCACCCAGCCATTTTCTTTTTTATGAAAATCTTTGTTTTTGTTATAAGAGCAAAAAGTGCTTATTGTTATGCCGTCAAGTTCCATTGCTTCGTTTGGTCTGATAAAGAATTTGTTGTTATCTTTAAAGTTGGTTTCAAGCGCAGTCTTTGCATCAGGGGTGGCAATAATAACCGTGTTTTCGTCAATGACTTTATTTATATCTTCAATGCTTAAATGGTCAAAATGCGAGTGGGTAATAAGAACATATTTGGCAACTTTTTTATCTGACAAAATCCCGTTGCAAGTTTCAAAAATCTTTGACTTTGTATCATAAACTTTTAGCGGCTTATCGTCAATATTGTATGGGTCAAAAAACAAATCGTCTGCTTGGATTGAACTGTGGCTGTTAATGCTTATTTTCATATTAATCTCCTGATAAATAAATTTTTTCAAAAAAGCTTTAATTTATTAATAATATTTAAAATATTTTACAAATTTTGCGATTTTTTAATTTGAAATTTCTTGTTCGAGCATGGTTTTAAGTTTTTGAAGCTCGCTTTGCATGGTAGACGCGCCTGCTGTTATTCCTATTTTTAAGTCTTTTGAAAGAACTATTTGATTTTTGGCAAATTCGTCTTTCCAATCTTCAATGTCTTCAAAAAATATTGTTTTGCAAAACTTTGAAATATTTTTAAAAAGTTCATTGGTGTTGCTTGAATTTTTGCCTCCGATAACAATCATAAGGTCGCAAGATTTTGCAAGCTCGACAGAGCTTTGATTAATGAGTTTTTGAGAAAAACAAATAGATTTGTTTGTTATTAATTCTTTGCCAAGGTTGTTGCATATTTCTTTTGCTTTTTCAATCAGATTTTCTGCCAAATCAATGCTAAATGTTGTTTGGCAAATAAGATAAAATTTTGTGCTTTGGTCAAACTTGATTTGCATTAAATCGTCTTCGTCTTCAACCAAAATCGCACCGCCTTTGCACCAACCCAGCGTGCCTGAAATTTCGGGGTGCATAGTTCCGCTTTGTTTTCCGTATTTTCCAATCAAAATAATTCGATAGCCGTTGCCCGAAAATTTTTCGACACACTGATGAATTCGCTTCACATTAATACAGGTGCAATCTGCAAAATCCAATTTGTGTTTATCTAAAATTTCATAAGTTTTTGGAGGTTCGCCATGCGCGCGAATAACTACTACGGAATTTTCGCCGATATTGTTTTTCCATTCGATAATTTCTTCAATGTTCTCGTGAGTAGACGCTCCAAGCTCTTGCAAATATTTATTCACATTTTTATTGTGAACAATTTTTTTAAACAAAGTTACATTTTTGTTTGACTGTAAAAGTTTTTCGGTTTCCGAAATTGCGGCATTGCAACCCGCGCAAAGTCCGCAAATCTTTGCAATATTAATATTTCCCATAATCTTATAAAATTATATTATCAAATTAATTTTCTTTATGCAACTGTAATATTAAATTCAATTCAAAAAATTGCCAAGCACAAAAAATTTTGTTATACTTAAAATGTAAAACTAGCGAAAAGCAGGCACTTATGGAATTTAAAAACAAAATCTTTAAAAATGACGGAATATATCTTGGAATTGATGTTGGTTCAACCACCATCAAACTTGCATTATTTGAAAATAATAAATTAATTTACAATTGTTATGAAAGGCACTTGTCTTTAATAAAGCAAAAAGTATTGGAGCAATTAAAAAAAATCAAACCTTTGGTTTGTGATAAAAATATTCATATTGCTTTTTCGGGTTCTTCTGGAATGGGTGTTGCAACCGAGCTTTCACTTCCTTTTGTTCAAGAGGTTTTTGCAACCAGCGAACTTGTTAAAACGCTTGAAAAAGATACTAATGTGGTTATAGAGCTTGGTGGAGAAGACGCAAAAGTTATATTTTTTGACGGTGGAACAGATGAGCGCATGAATGGGACTTGTGCAGGAGGCACAGGTGCTTTTATTGACCAAATGGCAACGCTTATGAATGTAACAAGCAGTCAGCTTGATGAGCTTAGCCTTAAAAGTGAAAAACTTTATCCTATTGCTTCAAGGTGCGGAGTGTTTGCAAAGTCAGATATTCAACCACTTTTAAACCAAGGTGCAAGAAAAGAAGATATTGCGGCAAGCATTTATCAATCTATCGTCAGTCAAACAATTTCGGGGCTTGCTCAGGGCAGAAAAATTGAGGGCAAGGTAATGTTTTTGGGCGGGCCTTTATCTTTTTGTAAGGGTCTAAGAAAACAGTTTGTAAAAACCTTGCAACTTTCGAAAGAAAACGCATTGTTCCCCGAATATGCATCGATTTCGGTTGCAATTGGGGCAAGTATATATGCTTCAAAGCAAATCAAAACTTTTGATATTGAAAATTTGATAGAGCTGGTAAAATCAAAAAACACCACAAAAAAGGTTTCAAAAACAATAGCTCCTCTTTTTGAACGCGAAAACGATTATTCTGAATTTTTGAAGCGTCACAAAAAAGCAACGGTGGAAGAACTTGAAATTTCAAAATACAGTGGCAAGGCTTATCTTGGAATAGACTGCGGAAGCACAACCACAAAACTTGTTTTAATTTCGGAAGACAACAAACTTTTATACAGTTATTATAATTCAAACCAAGGCGATCCCGTTGAAATAATTAAAGGTGAACTGATAAAAATTTATGAACTTTGTGACAATAAAATCAAGATTGCGGGCAGTGCTGTAACGGGCTATGGCGAAGAACTTGTAAGAAAGGCTTTTGACATTGACGCGGGGCTTGTGGAAACTTTGGCTCACTATACCGCCGCAAAACAGTTTAATCCAAATGTTGATTATATTTTAGATATTGGCGGGCAAGATATAAAGTGCTTCAAAATTCGCAAAAATTCTATTGACAGCATAAACCTTAACGAAGCGTGCTCATCTGGCTGCGGTTCGTTTATAGAAACTTTTGCAAAGTCGCTGGGGTTTAGCGTAAAAGATTTTGCAGAACTTGCCATATTTGCAAAAAATCCCGTTGACCTTGGTTCAAGATGCACGGTGTTTATGAATTCTTCGGTTAAGCAAGCTCAAAAAGACGGTGCCGAAGTAGGAGATATTTCTGCGGGGCTTTCTATAAGCGTTGTAAAAAATGCAATATACAAAGTTATTCGCGAGGCATCAGCTTCGGCTTTGGGAAAAAATATAATTGTTCAAGGCGGAACATTTTTAAATAATGCGGTTCTTAGGGCGTTTGAAAGAGAGATTGGACACAATGTTATAAGACCTGAAATTTCGGGGCTTATGGGTGCTTTTGGTTCGGCGCTTTATGCAAAGACTCTTGCAAAACAAAGTTCAACGCTTTGTTCTTATGAACAACTCAAAAAATTTACTCATAGTTCAAAAATGGTCAAATGCAACGGTTGCACAAATCATTGCAACTTAACAATAAATTTGTTTAATGACGGTGGCAGATATATTTCGGGCAATCAGTGTGAAAAGGGTGCTACCCTTGGAGAAAGCCATGCAGATTCTATTCAAATTCCAAACCTATTTAAATATAAAAGAGAAAAGTTTGAAAAACTTTTTAAATCAAAAACAGACAGTGGCAAGTTGACGGTCGGGCTTCCTATGTGTTTGGGAATGTATGAACTTGCACCGTTTTGGAAAAATCTTTTTGAAGAACTTGGGTTTAATGTTATAATGTCGGGCTTTACCACAAAAAAGATATATCAGCGTGGGCAATATACCATTCCGTCAGACACTGTTTGTTATCCCGCAAAGGTCATGCATGGCCATATTTTAGAGCTTCTAGATAAAAATGCGGATATAATTTTTTATCCTAGTTTAACTTATAATATAAATGAAAAAAACGGCGAAAATCATTTTAATTGTCCGGTTGTTGCATATTATTCCGAGCTTTTAAAAGCAAACTTAGACGGGCTTGGCAAAATAAAGTTTTTGTATCCTTATTTAAACATAAATAAAGAAAAAGCGTTGGCTAAGGGACTTTTTGCCGAACTTTCCAAAATTTGCAAAATAAGCAAAAAAGATTTGTTAAAAGCAATCAAAAACAGCAAATTATTTTATGAAAAATGGAAATTCGATATCAGATATGAAGGCAAAAAGGCGCTTCAATTTGCAAAAGATACAAACAGATTTGCTTTGGTTTTGGCAGGCAGGCCTTATCATATTGACCCCGAAATCAGTCATGGAATAGACAAACTTGCCAACAGTCTTGGATTTGTTGTTTTGTCGGAAGACAGCATTTCTGATCAGGTTAAGGCAAGTGGTTTGGGTGTTTTGAATCAGTGGTCGTTTCATGCCAGAATGTATAACGCCGCAGTTTTTGCTTCAAAAAACGATAATGTTGAACTTGTTCAATTGGTGTCGTTTGGTTGTGGAATAGATGCAATCACATCAGATGAGGTCAGGGCGATTATGGAGGCGGAAGACAAACTTTATACTCAAATAAAGATTGACGAGATAACAAATCTCGGAGCAGTTAAAATAAGACTAAGAAGTTTAAAAGGTGTTTTAGATGAAAGAAAAAATAAAGACTAAGTTTGATGATAACGGCGTTTTGGTGTTTGAAGATGACGGTTCTGCGGTGTTTACCAAAGAAATGAAAAAAACATATAAAGTTTTAATTCCAACCATGTTGCCAATACATTTCAAACTGCTTGAAAACCAGCTTAAACAATATGGCTATAATGCCGAAGTAATAAATTGTTCAAATTCTGATGCGGTTGAAACGGGACTGATGTGTGTTCACAATGATATATGCTATCCTTCAACAATAGTTATCGGTGAGCTCATGCACGCGGTTTTATCTGGAAATTATGATACTCACAAAATTGCGCTTGTTGTTGCACAAACGGGTGGCGGGTGCAGAGCTTCAAACTATTGGCATTTGCTGTTTAAGGCACTAAAAAAAGCGGGCTTTGGATATGTTCCGATATTGTCACTCAATTTCAGCGGAATGAAGCCACAGCCGGGTTGGAATCTCAGTATTCCCGAATATTACGGGCTGTTTAAGTGTTGCATTTACGGCGACTTGTTGATGCTTTTAAAAAATCAGTGCAAACCTTTTGAAACAACTGTCGGCGAAACAGACAAGCTTGTTGAGTTTTGGATAGAAAAGATTTCAAGCGAGTTTGGTGATAAGAAAAAACGCAAATATAAATTTATGAAGCTGAATTTTAAACAAATCATCAAAGATTTTTCACAAATAAGTCGCAAAAATTTAAGTTTGCCAAAAGTTGGAATTGTTGGAGAAATTTTTGTAAAATACTCTCCGCTTGCAAATAATAATTTGGAAGAGTTTTTGATGAGCGAAGGTGCAGAAGTTTATGTTCCGGGTTTGGTTGATTTTATGCTTTACTTTTTGACGACTTTTATGGACGACACAAAACTTTATGGCGTAAGAAAATTCAAAGCATTTTTTGCAAAAATTCTTTATAAAGCTATTTTAAAGAAAAATGACGAGATAATAAAGTTTATAAAAGAGGACGGAACTTTTGACGAACCAACAAGTTTTTCGGTAACAAGAAAATTCAGAGAAGGCTATATCGGCGAGGGAATGAAGATGGGTGAAGGCTGGCTTCTTACTGCCGAGATGTTGGAACTTATAGACAGAGGCATTAACAACATTATTTGCACTCAGCCGTTTGGGTGTTTACCAAATCATATTGTGGGCAAGGGAATGATGAAAGCCATTCGTGACAATAATCCAAAAGCAAACATTATTGCAATAGATTATGACGCAAGTGCCTCTAAAATAAATCAAGAAAATCGCATAAAACTTATGCTTTCAAATGCAAAAGAAAATTTAACAAGCAAGGGAGAATAATATGCTAAACAAAACATTTTTATCTTCAAAATATGGGGAAGAGCAAGTTGCGCTTATTTTAAAAACCCAAGAAAATTTGTCAAAACTGAGTTTCAACGGTTGCCAAAATATTTTTGAGTTTGCAGAAGAAGTTGCGAATATTATTATTAATTTAAAACTTGATGCAGATAGTGTTTGTGCGGCACTGCTGTTTCCGTATGCCGAGGTTGCAAGAAAAAACTCAGAGGCTGCTCAGCAAATAAATGCTCTTACCACATCAGACAAAAAAGATGTTGCGGTTTTGGTGGGGAGCCTTGCTAAATGTGACGAACTTTCAAAAAATTATACAGATGCCGATGGGCTGAAAGAAATGCTTATTGCAATAACAAAAGATATAAGGGTAATTATAATTAAGGCTGCACAAATTTTGGTTTTTGCAAGGCACAACAAAGATGTAAAAAATGAAGAGTCGGAAAAAGTTTTTCGTTCAATAGACGATATTTTTGCTCCAATCGCAGCAAGACTTGGGCTATCCGAAATAAAATCCGAACTTCAAGATTTGTCTTTTTATTATCACAAAACCGAAGAATATAATTTGCTTGAAAAAGAGGTCAAAGAAGAAACCCGTGCCAGCGAAAAAATGATTAAGAGCGTTGTTGAAGAAATAAAAATACTTTTGAACAACAGCGGAATAGAAGGCACTTGTTACGGTAGAGTAAAGCACCTTTCAAGCATATATAATAAAATCACGGCAAAGCATTGCACAATTAAGGGAATATATGATATTTCTGCGGTTCGAATTTTGGTTAATTCGGTAACAGAGTGTTATGCTGCACTTGGAATGGTTCACAGCAATTTTGTTCCCGTTGACGGAAGGTTCAAAGATTATATTGCAAGTCCAAAGCCAAATGGTTATCAATCCCTTCACACAACCGTTTATTACGACAACGAATTTTTTGAAATTCAAATAAGAACTCATGCAATGCATGACTTTGCCGAATACGGTGTTGCGGCACACTTTTTATACAAAGAGCACAAAAAGGGGCTTGCGGGAATAGACAACAAACTTTTGTGGATAAGAAAGCTTTTGGAAAACAAAGAAGAAGTTACAAGCGAACGCCTTTTGGAAGAGCTTAAAACAGATGTTTATTTGGGTGAAATTTTTGTTCGATCTCCAAGAGGAAAAGTAATAAAACTTGTGGAAAACGCAACTCCGGTTGATTTTGCTTATGCCATTCATAGTGATGTTGGAAATATGTGCGTGGGAGCAAAGGTAAACGGCACAATGTCACCAATCTTTTCTCCGCTTGAAAATGGTGATGTGGTAGAAATTATGACCTCGCAAAACTCAAAAGGTCCGTCAAGAGATTGGCTTAAAAGAGTTAAAACCGTTCAGGCAAAAGACAAAATCAACAGCTTTTTCAAAAAGCAAATGAAGGAAGAAAACATAAAACTCGGCAGGTCTATGTTGGAAGGCTATGCAAAGAGCAACGATATTTTGCTTTCTTCAATAATGCAAGAAAAATATCTTAACGAGGTTTTGAAAAAAAATCAATTTTTGTCAGTTGACGAACTTTATGCTTCAATCGGTTATGGCTCAACTACTGCGGAAAAAGTTGCAAAAAAACTTTTGAACTTAAAGCAAGCAGAAGAAAAACATCAAAAAACTCTTAAAGGCGAAATTGTTAAAACAGCGGTTGAGGCAGTCAGCAAGTCGGATATTATAGGAGCAGAGGGCACGCTCACAAAATATTGCAAGTCTTGCAACCCAATTCCGGGTGACGAGATTATGGGCTATGTTTCAAGAGGAAGGGGCATTATTATTCATAGATGCGATTGTGAAAATGCAATAAGGCTTCCTAAGTCAAGATTTATTAATGTTGCTTGGAACTTAAATAACAATGCAGATTTTATGTTCAATTCATACATTGATTTGGTTGCAAAAAACAGTTCTTTGGTTTATGTTGAAGTTACAAATGCACTCAGCGAAATAGGAATAAAAGTTTCGTCGCTAAATTCCAGCGAAAATAAAAACGGTGAACTTATAATAAAACTCGGTGTTTTGATAAAAGACAAAAATCAGTTGTCTAAGGTAAAAAACAAACTGAGCAGTTTAAGTTCAATTTATGAAGTTAAATAGTAAAAATGTATAATTTGCAAAATAAAAGAGGAAAATATGCAAATGATAATAATAAAATCAAAAGAAGATTATAGCAATTTTGTGAATATGCTTTACTTAAATGCAAAAAAGGAAAGTGTGGAACATTTTGAAAGACACAAGGCAATAATAAATTCTCCAAGACAAATTATTTGTCTTTCTATGCAATATATAAGAAACATAGCAAAACAAATTTCTGCCGGCGAGCCACTTGAATACTTAAAATTTGTAAGTGGAGAAACCTATGAAGAAGTTTTGATTGAGGGGCTTGTAATTTCGGGGTTAAAAGATTTGGATTTGCAAATAGAGTTGTTTGATAAATGGAAAGAAAAAATTGACAATTGGTCACTTTGCGATAGTGTTTGCTGTTCTATGAAAATTTTGAAAAATTCAAAAAACAAAGCTCAATATTTTGATTATTTTTACAATATGTGTTTTGACAAAAAAGAATATGTTGCCAGATTCGGCATTATCACCATTTTGGCAAACTATGTTGAAGAAGAGTTTATTGATAAAATTTTGAATATGATAAAATCGGTTTCAAACGAAACGTTTTATGTTCAAATGGGTCTAGCTTGGCTGATTCAAGTTGCGTTTGTTGAATTTAGAGATAAAACGCTTGAACTTATTAAAAATAAAACACTTTGTAAGTTTGTTCAAAACAAAGCAATTTCAAAATGCAGAGACAGTTTTAGGGTGTCTGCCGAAGACAAAGAGTTCCTTGCAAATTATAGAATAAAATAAATCAGGAGAAAAAATATGTCATATTACAAAATACCTATTTTGGAAAAAATTTATGAAGCGTATAGTGCAATCGCGGATAACAGAGTTAAGTTATTGGCGGATAAAACTTTGGTAACATCTTCGGATAACGCAAAAACTTACACAATTGTTTTTGACGGAGAAACCTATATTTCCAACGACAATATGTCTTATTTTAAGCAAACAATCGGCTATCCAATAATTGCCACCATGATGCTTAAAAACGAACTTGTTTATAACAATGATGTTGCAAAACTTTTTGCAAATATCAATTGGAAAAAAATAAACACAGAGCATAAAAACAATTATGTTTTGACTGCTTCTTTGATTTTGGACGAGTTAAAAAATAAGGGTGAAAACATAAACCTAATAAAAGAAGAAACTCAAAGAGTTTATAATCAAATTAAGTTATTGAGGTTTGAATACAAAAAAAGCAAAGACTTTCCGCCAAAGGCAAATTAAGTTAACAAAAACAAAAACACCAATAAATTGGTGTTTTTTATTTGAATTAAAATTGTGATAAATTGATTTTGCGATTTTTAACATTCAAATTCTTTTAAGTTGTTATTTGCAAACATTGATGAAATCAAATCGTCGGCAGTTCCTTTGCTATGAATATAGTTATAAAGTGCAGTTGTTATTGGCAAATCTACATTGGCATTTTTTGCTATTTTAAGGAGAGCAGAACAGTTAGAAACGCCTTCTGCCAATTTGTCGAACTTTTCGCCTTGCGCAAACTTTTCGCCCCACATTCTGTTGTGAGAAAATTTAGAAAACAAAGTTGCTTCATAGTCGCCCAAGTGGCAAAGTCCATAGGCAGAAGATTTTTTTCCGCCTGCGCCTTCAATGAGATTAGCAATTTCGTATGTTCCTCTTGCCATCAGTCCGCCTTTAAGTGTGGGATAGCCAAGTCCGTCAAAAACCCCCGCAACAATTCCCATAACATTTTTGGCTGCTGCTCCTATTTCGGTTCCAACAATGTCATTGCCTTGATAAAAATCAATAAGCTTGCTTTTAAGCGTTTTAACAAGCATTTCCGAAAGCTCAGGGTTATAGCTGTCTATTACCATAATGCTTGGAATGCCCTCAGTGAAAGATTGAATGTGTCCCGGTCCCACCCACACAGCAATATTGTTTTTTGGAACACCATGTTCGATTAAAATTTCGGACAATCTTTTTCCGGTTTCGTCTTCAATGCCTTTCATGCAAAGAATATAATTTTTGTTTTTGTAGCAATCAATTTTTTGCACATTTTCCATAAGGTTTCTTGTTGCTTGTGAACTAATGGAAATAACAATATATTCGCTTTTTTCAAGAGCCACGCCAAGATCACTTGTGAAATTAATTTTTTGTGATAGTTTAACATATTCGTTTTGTCTTGTTTTTGACAGTTGTTCAAAGATTGGGTCGCCACTTCGTCCCCAAACCGTAACATTGTGGTTTTGCTCATTGAGGTACCATGCAATAAAAGAGCCCCATCTTCCGCAACCAAGTAAAGAAAAGTTCATAATATCTCCTAAAAATAAAATACAATAGTATTTTAACATAAAATGTTTATATTTAAAAACAAAATCAGTGTTTAGTTTAAACATATAGCAAATTAAGTTTGAAAATCAATTGAAAAAATCGCCGGATTTTGATATTATATTTTATATGAATAGTATTGACCAAAAATTTTTTAATAAACTTCAAGAACTTGATTTGCGATATAATGAATGTCTAGCTATGCTTAATTCGGTGGAGGTTGCCTCTGACCAAAAGCTTTTTAGGGCATTTGAAAAAGAGCAGGCAAAATTGAAGCCGGTTGCAGAACTTTTTAAAGAATATTCAGAAGAAAAAAAACAACAAGAGTTTTTGCAAGAGCTATATAGTTTAGCGGAAGATTTAAGTGAAAGGGCAAAGATAAAGTCTGAACTTGAAGAATGCGAAATTCTTTTGGAAACTTTGCAAAAAAAATTAAAGCAAGAATATTTGTTAATGAACACTTCTCAAACCGAGCGCGCAAAAATAGAAATAACACTAAAAAGCGGTTCAAAAGATTTTGTGAATGACCTAAGGCAAATTTTTGAAAGGTTTGCGCAAACCGAAGGGCTTGAAATTTGTTGTTTGAAAAATGAAGAAACCTCTTTGGTTTTGCAGTTAGACGGAAATTCAGCCTACGAAAAACTAGGCAGTCTCAGCGGAATATATTGTCAGATATTATGCGGAAAAAAGAGTGAGGCAATTGTTGTTATATTAAACTTAAAAATTTTTGATACAAATATTGATGACGACGAGTTTGTTATTCAAACTTCTAAGTCGGGAGGCGCGGGCGGTCAGCACATCAACAAAACAGAAAGTGCCGTTAAAATTATTCACACAAAAACGGGGCTTTTTGCTGAATGTGAAGACGAGCGTTCACAGCAAAAAAACAAAGAACGAGCAATGCAAAATTTAAAAGAAAAAGTTTTAAACTTTTACAAACAAAGTGGCGAAAAAGATACAAATAATCAAAGAAGCAGACTTAAAAGTGCGATTTTTTCAAATACACCAATACTTATATTTGATTGCGACAAAAACATTGTCAGCCTAAATAAGTTAAAAAAATCTTATAATTTTAACGAGATAAAAAAATTCGGTTTGCAAATTATTACAAATGATTTAAGGATATAAATGGAAATTAGCAAAGAGATTGTGTTATCCGTAAATGGAACAAAGAGTTATCTTTCAAGTGAAACAAAGTTTTTTAAGACTGAAAGATTCTTTTTTGATACAAAGAAAATTGCAGACATAGACAAATTTGTGCTGGAAATTGCGGAAGAACTTCAAACCATTGTGGAAGAGCTGATTAGTCAAGTTAAAAATAATGATTTTAAAAGTGAAAACGGCAATACATTTTTTAAGGTTGAAACGCTGGACAAACGATTTGCATTTTTGTTTGCAGTAGGTGCAAGCATTTCAAAGCAAACAAACAGCTCTGTTTTTCCAAAAGACATTATATTTTTTGAAGATGTTTCGCATCATGAGGGGTTAAGAACAAATGACCAATGCGTTGTTAATTTTATGAAGCGCACAAAAATTTTCAGCGTGGTGGTAACCAAAGTCGATAAAACCGTTGAACTTGATAACTTTAAAAAGTTGTATCATTTAAACAGTTCTGTTTTGGCAAGTTTGCCTTTGCTTTCAAAAAGCCAACAAGAATTGGTTTTAACCGAAAACAAAAATATGATGGTTCAAGGCGTTGCGGGCAGTGGAAAAACAAATATTTGTATAAGCAAAATTATTTTTGCGGCAAGCAGAAATTATTCGGGCAAGGTTTTATATACCACATTTTCAAGAGGGCTTTTGATTGACACAAAAAACAAACTCGAACTTTTTAAAAATAGTATAAAAGAGTTTATTGAAGATTATGGTCAAAATAGACTTGTGTTTCTTGATAAAAATCGAAAAAAGGCAATTGAAAACAGGCTTGGGCTTTATTTTGAAGAATCAACTGAGGAAAATATTTTAAATAAACTTAAAAAAGTTGTAGAGTTTTTGGAAACCCATGTTGACTATTATTTGATTGAAGATATTTATGCAAAGGTTTTTGGCAAGACTGCGGAAATGGCGGACGAAAAAACTTTTACAAATAAATTTTTAAAGCAAACAAACAATCACCAACTGACCGGAAAACTTTCAAGGCTTAAAAATATTTCCGCTCAAATTGTTTATAAAGAAATTTACGGAATGATTTGCGGAAATCTGACCCCCGACGAAACTGAATTAAATAATTCAGATTCTCTTAGTTTAAGCGATAAATTCTTAACAAAAGAAGATGCGACTTTAAGTTTAAAAGATTACACTCAAAAAAGAGAGGGCAGTTTTGCTTCAAACGAGTGTGAAATTATTTACAGTTTGGCAAAAGAATATCAAAGATTTAAAGCGGGATGTGAGTTAGAAGATAACAACACTTTATCAAGAAAGTTGCTTTTAAACTTAAATAAACTTCCAAAATATTCGCTTTCTATTTTAGACGAGGTGCAAGACTTTACTCAAATCAATTTAAAATTGTTTGAAAGAATTTCGCTTAAAATGCTTTGCGTGGGTGATGCTCTGCAAATGATCAATCCGTCATACTTTAACTTTTCGTTTTTAAAAAGTTTGATGTACAAAGAAGACATTACCGATGTTTGCGAACTTGAACACAATTACAGAAACAACAAAAAAATTGCCGAGCTTCTTGACAAACTCAGTGAAATAAACACAAAAGAGTTTGGCACTCACAGCTTTGTTTTAAACGCAAAAAGTATTGACCAAACCGCTCAATCAAGTGTTATTTTTACAAACGGAAAAGAATTTTTGAACAAACTTAAAAACGAAAAGTTTGAAAACTTCACAATAATAGCCTCTGACGAAAAAGGTAAGCAGGTTTTAAGAAACGCTTTTCCAAGGCAAGAGGTTTTGACGGTTTCCGAAATAAAAGGCTTAGAACGCGACACCGTTTTGATGGTTAATATTTTATCGGACAACAAAGATAAATGGAACGAGATTGAAAGAATTAAAATCAATCACAAACAAGCCGATGAAAACTCGGTTTACAGATATTATTTTAACTTGTTTTATGTTGGGCTGTCTAGGGCAAAGCACAATATATTTGTGTTTGAAGAAACGGATACAAAAATATTCAGCAAATTTTTTGAAGAAAACTTTGAAAAGCTAAGTGGCATTGATGCGTTTGAAAGATTCACAAAAATTATCGGAAAAATTGAAATTGACGACGCAGAAATTTTGAGGCGTATTGATGAGTTTATAAAGCTGGGGCAATTTGATAACGCAAGGTTTTATGCCGAAAAATTTGACGACGCCACTGCAAGTATAAAGGCAATGGCAAAGATTGACGCCTTTGAAGAATTTGTTTTTAAAGGCAAAAACAGAGAGGCGGGCATAAAGCTTTGGAAAGCTGGGCTTGTTCAAGAGGCAAAACTTCAATTTGAAATTTCGGGCGATAAGGCGCTTATAGATTTTCTTGATAATCTTGAAAACAAAAATATGCAAAGCCTTGATATTGATGTAGTCAAATTTTTTGCGGACTTTGAGGGCAACAAAGATGCTCAAAGCCTTATTGTCGATATTGTTAAACAAGACTTGAAGGCTGTGCAAGAAAAACATAAATTTATAAAAGAAGAGCTTCAAAAATTTAAGGAGAAAAAATAATGGATAATAATGAAATCAACGGACTTATTGATGCGTTTGTTGGATACAGAGAAATGCTTGTGCCAATACAAAACGACTTGCACGATTTTTTGAATACATATTCGGCGCTTAGCTTAGATGTAAAAAAGTTAGATGCGGCTTTTTCGGGCGATGCAAAAGAAAAACTTTCTGAAATATACAAACTTCTTGCCAGCCAAGCGGAAAAATCTGAGGCGCTTACAAAAAAGGTGGATCAATTCTTGGTAAGCACAAATATGTATACCGAAAAGCTTGACCATTTAACAGAAACTTTTGAGGGAATAGAAGGCAGAATTACTGCTATAAATTCGCTTGAAGAAAGGGCAAACGAGCAAATTGAAAAGCTTGATAATGTGCTTGAAGACAAGCGAAAAAGTTATGACCTTAAAGCTTTGGAAAAAAGTTTGGAGTCTTATAATGCCAATCTTCAATCAGTGGGCGAGTTTATAAACAAAGAAGTTGCGGGAAAGATTATCGAAAGTTCAAAGACCATTGAAAACATTAAAGATGGAAATGACAGCGTTGCAAAATATTTGCAAGAAGAAAAAAAGAGCGTTGACAGTTTGGTTCAAACCTTTTCGACTTCAAATGAACTGCTTAAAAAGATTGTTGAAAAACAAGATGTTAACGAGGTTTATATTTTTGATATTTTAGACCGTTGGGCAATTGAGCGTGGCGTAAAGATAAAAAAATAAAAATCGCAAAAAATATAAAATAATTATATTAAAATATGCAAAATATTGTTATTTTGCAAAAAAATAAAATCAGAGGGAAAATGGAAAATTTGATAGCAACCAAAATTTTGCAAGCGGTAATGAGCGATAATGAAAGTGAATTTTCAAGGCTTGTTACATCAAATTCCGACCTGAAAATCAGGTTCGGTCGTTTTCCTTTGCTTTCGGTTTGTTATTTGTTCAAAAGCTATAAGATTTTGACTAAGTTTGAAATTGCAATGCTTGGAGTGGGCAACTATCAGGCGTTTGACGAGGTTTTTGTTATTTATAAAACCTTCAAAAAATACGCAAAAAAAGCTTTAAGACTTTATTGTGATGGAGAAACCATTGTTCAGCCGGCAGAAATGCTTGCAATTTTAGACGACAGAAATCACCTTGCGACTAATTATAAAAAATTATACAAAACTGATAAAGTTGTTCAAAATATTAAAAAAATTTACATTTTAAATAAAAATACAGATATTAATATTTCTACGGCAAAACTTGAAATCAAGTGCGGACGACTTATGCGTTGGCAAAAATTGTCTGCAATTATTGTGGCAACGGTTTTGGCAATATTTTTAAGTTTGACGAGCTCTGTTATTTTGGGCATAAATTTTTCAAGCGGATTGGGAACAACAAAATGCCCAATTGTTTTAAGAACGGAAGAAGAATTTTTGAAAGCACTTGACGGTGGCTCACTTGTTTATAAACTTGACACGGACATAAAAATTTCAAGCGATTATTCCGCAAAAAATTTCAGTGGTGTGCTTGACGGAAACGGTTATAAAATTTTTGCATCAGATAAACTTGGTGAAGGTCTGGTTAAAAAGTTGTCGGGAACAATACAAAATTTGAATATTGAAATTTTTGACGAAGAACTTTTGATAAACGGCAGCTACTCTGTTTTTGCAAGTGAGGTTACGGGAAATATTTATAATTGCACGGCTAGCGGAAAACTAATTATCGATTGCAAGTTGGAAAACACTGAGGCAACTTCAAATGCATATATTTCGATTTTTGCCACAATTAATAACGGAAATATTGTAGATTGCAATTCAGATGTTTTTGTGGAAGCGAACAATGCCTCAGGCAAAAATGCCTATTTGTCTGGCATCGTGGGAGAAAATTTTGGAACAATCAGTTCGTGCAAAAACAATGCGGAAAGTTTTGTTTCAGACACCGTTGACCTTGCAGGGCTAGTTGCAATTAATATAGGGAAAATAACGGATTCAACCAACAATGCAAAACTTGTTCAAACTTCAAGTTTAAAGTGGCTTCCAAATTGTGCGGGCATTGCCATTACCAACGAAGGTTTGGTTGAAGGTTGCAATAACACAGCAGAGATTTCTGCCACTTCGACCTTAGAAGAAGAACTTAGCGACAAAGAAGAATTTCATGTTTATTGTTCGGGAATTGTTGTTGACAATGTGGGCGAAGTAAACTCATGCAAAAACAGTGGTAATATTTTGGGAGAGTCAAAGCTTATTAGAATTTATCTTGCGGGAATAGTTTGTAGAAATCTTACAACCAACAATAACAAAGAGGGAATAGTTTTTGACTGCGAAGCCAAATGTAATATTTTTGCCACCTCTGATAACGGAGATGTTTATGCTTCGGGTGCGGTGTGTATTAATACAAGCATTTTGGATTGTGTTGATTATTTTGGAATTATTTCCACCTCCACAATGAAAAACTCTTTTTCTGCGGGAATATGCACTTATAATCTTTACGGAAAAATTTCGGGCTGTCGCACAAATGTTAATTTTGATAACAAAATTTTTGATCCACAGTCAATTTCAAAAAGCGCTGCGGTTGCAATAATTATTTGGGATTTTTCGATAAGCGGAAATAAGTTTGATGCATTATTATATTTAAGCAACAACAAATATGTTAAAAACAGCACATTTTCTTGTTCGGTTTGGCAATTTAGCAACTTTGGCGGAATTTGGAATTCTCTTGAAGATATCGAATGTGGTTGTGAAGGTGTAAAGAGCGAAAACGAACTTGGTTTGGAGGCAGATTAATGAAAGAACTGATATATAAAATAAAATCCAGCAAAATTTTATTGGCTACTTTTATTTGCTGTGTTATAATATTTTTTGCAGACATAGCACTTTTTGTTTTTGATTGCGTTGAACTGATTTTGGTTTCAAAAAATTCCGCAAGTTTGTCAGGAGTGTTTTTGGGGCTTAACATTGCAATGATTGTTTTGAATGGACTGATGCTTATTTTGATTGTTGTTTGGCAAATTGTAAGAAAATTTTATATCATTCATTCCAAAGAAAAATAGGAGGATAAAAATGCAGGATTTTGATAAAATTAAAATTGTTATTTTTGATTTTGACGAAACGCTTTACAGTGGCGGAAATTGGGATAATGCCAATGCTCATTTTTGTAAACCGCTTGTAAGGCTTGGTTTATTTGAAAACACTGCCGATGCCGAAAAAACTCTTAGCAAAAAGTATCCTGAAATTTCTGACTTTTATAAAAAAGTTATAGCATTTATGGAAGAAAACGGGTTTGAACCAAAAGTTTTTAGGGATTTGCTTGAACATGAATCTGTGTATGATATGGTAAGTGATGGTCTAAGAAAAATGAATTATGATTTGTTAAATGAACTTGCAAAACATTATGTTCTTTATATTATCAGCGACAGCCCAAAGATTTATGTTGATTATTATTTGAATTTTTTCGGTATAAACAGAAATGTATTTAAAGAGGTTATAATAAATCCGTTTTTAACCGAAGATATTTCTAAATTTCCTTGTATGCAAAAAATAGTTTTAGACAATAATGCCGATGTTAATGAGGTTTTAATGATTGGCGACAGTCAAGTTGCAGATATTTTGCCGGCAAAAAAGTTGGGAATAAAATTTGAACACATAACAAGCGTTGAAGAAACCGAAAATCTCGTTAGGCATTTGATTGACACAAAAAATGACGGAGGAAAAATTTGATGGTAGGCTATGATTTTGATAAAACCATTTACAAGCATGACAGCTCTACACAATTTTTTGTGTATATGATTTTTTCTCGCCCTTATTTGCTTGTGTTTTCGCCTTGGTTTGCGATAATTATTTTGCTTTATGGATTAAGAATTTTGGGGCAAAAAAGAACAAAAGAATGTTTGTTTTTCTTTATTACTTGGCATAAAAACATTGACCGAATTGTTGATAAATTTTGGGCTAGGCACGCAAACAAAATAGAGCAGTGGTATACTCTTCAAAAAAAAGACGATGATGTTATTATTTCGGCTTCTCTTGAATTTTTGATTAAGCCGGTTATGGAAATGCTTAGAATAACAAACTATATTGCCACAAATTTTGATACAAAAACAGGTAAAATTTTGGGAAGAAATTGTTATGCGGAAGAAAAAAGAGTTCTGTTTGAAAAACGCTTTGGAAAAATAAAATTGGAAGCTTTTTATTCAGATTCGCTTAGCGATTTGCCAATGATGGAAATATCCGACAGTGCATTTTTGGTTAAAAGGGGAGTGCCAGAAAAAATCGATATTTCAAAAGTTACAAAAAGAGTAAACAAAAAACCTTAAAATTTTATATTAAATAAAAAATCAAAAACAAAAACACTGCAAAATTTGCAGTGTTTTTTTATTTAAAATTGTTTTGAATGATAGCCCTCTCCGCTTGTTGGTTCGTCTAGGTCAATAAAGGCATCTATTACATTGTTAAGGGTTGCTTCTTTTTCTTTGTTTTCGTTTAAAAGTCCTTTTAAACTTGAAATATATTTTGAAAGAGTCATTGAATTTTTTGGATTTTTGTTAATAATTGAGTTTGTTCTTGTGAACAATTCATTGAATTTTGCAATAAAGAATTGATTTAAAGGTTCGTCGATATTTGGATTTGCAAAGTTTGTGGTGTTTGAAAATACGGTTTTATTGTGAATAGTGTTGTTGTGAATTGTTACAACTTGGTCACGAATATCGCTGATTGTGGAAATATAATTATTTATATCTTCGGAAGTTTGACTGATAAGTTTTGAAAATTTCTTTATTTGATACAGTCCTTTTTTGTTTATTTCGCCCGAAACATTCAAGTGGTCGTTAATATTATTATTCTTTACATCATAATAAAAACCGTTATAATTTTGGGCAATATCGTTCATGGTTTGATATTCAAAAATATCAATATAATATTTGCCGAGAGCAAAGTCTATTGCGGTTGGCAAATTAAAATCTTTAAACTTTAAGTTTGTTGCAGGAACCGAATAATGCATTAAACCGTTATAGTCAAGCATTTGGTTGTTTTCCATTTCTTTAAAGTTTGCTTCTACAGCGTTTGAGAAATCGGAAATCGTAATTTTTCGTGCCCAACCTTTGTTGTCCATTACAGAAAATTCGGAAGTTTCTTTTTGTTGTTTGTTTTCTACTTTTGATTTTATTTGTTCCAAAAATCTGTATCTTACAATGTCTAACAAAAAGTTAAAAACATTGCTGTCCATTAGTGTTATTGTTTGTTGAACCGATAGTAAGTCGAGCGGATTTTGGTATATGGCGTTTGCAAGGTTTTCAATAGAATCTATCACTTCTTTGTTGCCTTCAAGTCCTCTCATATGAGAGAGCAAAATATGATTTTCTCCATGTTTTGTTATTCCTCTTGAATAGCCATGAAAAAAGTCGGTGGCATCGATTAGTGGTGGGCAAAATGATAGCTTTTCATTGTTTTCGTTATAAAAAACATAAGCCTCAGTTTTTTCGTCTTTTATTTTTGCTAATCCTTCTTTTAAAAATTTTTTGATTATTGGCATGATTAGTTCTCCTTTATATCCTTTATATCAATTTTTTTTAGATTTGCAGTGCAAGCATTTGTTAAATTTTCAAGCTCGTCAAAGGTGTCGTTTAAAACTTTTATAAGTTCTTGTTCCTCTTTGTTTTCCATAAAAATATTATATACCTCCTTTGCTTTTTTGTCAATAACAAAACATTTTTAAAAGCACGCAAAATGCGTGCTTAAAATTATCTTCTGCCTTCTATGTGTTTGTCAACAATTTCCATAATTTCATTATGAATTTCTTCTCTTGATTTTAAATTGCCGTTGTCGTCTATGCAATGAATAAGTATCCAGCCAAACTGTTTTGCGAGCAAAAGCCCGTTTTTGTATGCCTTTTTCAAATGTTCACTGTCTTCTTCAAGAATATCTTTTTTCTCGCCGTTTTTATAAGAACTTCTTGATTTTGCAAGTTCTATGCTTTTTTCCACAGGCATTTCGATAAAAAATACAAGGTTTGGACGAGGAAGGTTAAATCTGTTGAACTCTAAGTCTTGTTCCCATTCAAGATATTCTTGCCTTGCTTTTTCGTCACTAAACTTTAAGCTTTGGTGAATAAAGTTTGATTGAACATAGCGGTCAAACAAAATTATGTCGCCTGCTTCGTAGTGTGATTTTATCTTTTTTTTGTAGGTGCAAAATCTGTCTACTGCATAAAGCACAGAACTTTGATAGGCATCTAAACAATTTGGGTCGTTGCCGAATTCGCCACCCAAATACATTTTTACGGGATATGAAGAAGGGCTATCATAGTTTGGAAAAGATTGGTCAAAAACTTTTAAACCTCTGCTTATTAGTTCTTGCAACAGCAGTTGTTGCTGAGTGTGTTTTCCCGAACCGTCTGTGCCCTCGATTGAAATAATAAAACCTTCCATAAAATTCTCCTAAAAATATTTTATCAAATTAAAAGCAGGGTAGTCAAATGTAATATGGCGATAAAATCTTTTTGTGAATTTTTACAAAGTTTTGCAAAAAAAATCACCCCCAAACCAAAATGGAGGTGAAACTATTTAATTGCTTTTTACTGTGTCAAAATTTGATGTAACGCCGGCAACTTTCATATCTTCATAGATTTCTGATAATGGAACTATTTTTACGCCCATTTTTTCGATTTCGGGCAAGGTGTCCAAAATTGCTTTTGCGGTGCGTTCGCCACCTTCTGCTCCCACATGACCGATTACGATAGACATTCCTTTTTCTTGGGCAATTCTTGCACCTTCTAGCATTCTGAACTTTACGCCCTCATAAGAACGATTTTTGTCTGCCTCTAAAAATACATCTCTTCCAAGATAAATTGAGTTTGTGTCTTTTGCGGCTGCGGTTACCGAAGGGGTTTCAATTGTTCTGCTGTCAAGAAAATATAGGTTGTGCTCTTTTGTAAAGTTATAGATAACATTCATAAGACTGCGATTTCTGCTTACACCCGAACCAATGTGAATGTTTAGTCCTTTTACGCCTTCAAAATCTTTTAAGCAATCTTCAAGTTTTTTTGTGGCGGTTTCTGGGGTGTCATAGTTTGCAATATATGTTGGACCATACCAATCCTCAGGCAAGTGCACATGAGATTGCATTGGCATATGCAAAATTATTTCGTGGCCTGCTTTTTTTATTGCCTCTATATTGGCTTTGGTATTATCTACATTTGGCATGACCGCGCAGGTAAGAGGTTGTTTGCAAGAAAGCATGGTTTCTACACCACTTTGGTCAAAACTTCCAAAGTCGTCAATAACAATACACATTTTTGGATTAGCAAGTGACAAAGTTTCTGCAAAATTTGAAGCAGTGGGTGAATTTTTGCCCTTAATTGGCCCTGCATTTGCCGTTTTATTGCAAGAAATTGAGCCCAGAGGAAGTGCAAACGCCAACGATAAAATAAATAAACTTAAAATTGATAAAATCTTTTTCATACTGTTAATTTGAGAAAATTTAAGCGATTTTATGCACAAAAATTATGGTTTTTTGCAAATATTTTTCCCCTCCTTAAACTACCCCTCTTCGTTACACTTTCAGTATAACAGATTTGGTGTGTGTTTGTCATAAACCCCTGACATAAAATTTTGATAAAATTTGATTAAATTTTGATTGGAATTTGTTTTTGTTTGAAAAAGTACACTTTTGTTGTATTATATGTTTATAATTATTTAAAATATTTGGAGGGCTTGTGGATAATAGCAGTGTTTTGAGTGTGTTTTCGGAGAGGCTTAAAAAACTTAGAGAAGACAAAGCTTTTACTTTGCAGATGCTGGGAAAAGAACTTGGAGTTAGCGGGGTTGCTATCGGAAGGTGGGAGCGCGGGGCAAGAGTTCCTACCATTGAAACGCTGGTTATGCTGGCAAAATATTTTGGGGTTTCTGCCGATTATTTGGTTGGACTTGACGATAAATAACCAGCAAAATATTTTGAGTTATTTTTATTGTTTGACTATTATTTTTAAAAGCGGTAGACTTGTTATATGAAAGTTTCGGGAACTATTGAAAACATTATTTACAGAAACAGCGAAAATGGCTACACTGTGTTGGAGCTGTTTTCTCATGGAATGATTTTTACGGTTTCGGGAAAGTTTCCTATTGTGGGCAAGGGAGAAGGGCTTGAACTTGAAGGTGAGTTTAAAATGAACAAGCGTTATGGCGAGCAGTTTGAGGCAGAAAGCGTTATTGTAAAAAAGCCTACCGACACCCTTGCTATTGAAAAGTATCTTTCTTGTGGGCTTATCCCCGGTGTGGGAGAGGTTACGGCAAAAAATATAGTTAAACATTTTGGAGAAAAAACTCTTGAAATTATTGAAGAAAGTCCTAAGATGCTTTCGGGCATAAAGTGTATAAGTTCCAAAAAAGCCTCTGATATTCATTTGGCTTACAGCGAAATTAAAAAAATGCAAGAAGCCGTTATGTTTTTGCAAAAGTATGATATTTCTATTTCAATGGCGGTTAAGATTTTTGGGAAATATAAAAACAGAACCGAAGAGGTGCTTTCTTCCAATCCTTACAGGCTTATTGACGATATTGAGGGAATCGGTTTTAAAACGGCAGACAAAATTGCGTTTAAACTTGGGGTTTTGCCCGACAGTTTAATGAGAATTCGTGCGGGCGTAATTTTTTCGCTTAATGAGATTGCGGAAAAACAAGGTTCTACCGTTGCGTTTGCCGAAAATGTTGTTGCCTTGGCAACAGAGGTGCTTGAACTTGGTGAAGGTCAAACAGAGCTTGTGGAAAATGCTATTGTTGACCTTGAAATTTCGGGAACGATTAAAAGAATTGAGTTTGAAGAAAAAGAGGCTTTGGCGATAACAAGGCTATATTCTATGGAAAAGTATATTGCTCAAAAGCTCAGCAGTATGATTGGTTCTGAGGCTATTCAAAAACTTGGAACGGAAAAAGATATTGAACAGTTTGAAGAGCTTAACAAAATTTCGCTTCACGAAAAACAAAAGCAAGCCATTCTTGCGGGAACAAGTGAGGCAGTTGTGGTTATTACGGGGGGTCCCGGAACAGGAAAAACCACGATTATTAAAGGCATGCTCAAAATCTTTAAAAATCAAAATTTAAAATGTTTGCTTTGCGCCCCTACGGGAAGGGCTGCAAAAAGGCTTGAAGAGCAAACGGCTGAGCCTGCCAGCACAATTCACCGTGCATTAGAGGCAAACTTTGCAAAGGCGGGAAGGGGGTTTTCTAAAAATGAAAATAATCCGCTTGAAGCTGATGTTGTTATTGTTGACGAAGTTTCTATGCTTGATGTTTTTTTGATGAGCAGTTTGTTGAAAGCTTTGCCGTTTGGGGCAAGGCTTGTGCTTGTGGGCGACAAAGACCAACTTCCAAGTGTTGGCGCGGGAAATGTGCTTGCCGATATAATTTTGAGCAATCTGTTTAAAGTGGTTGAACTTACGCAAATTTACAGACAAAGTGAGGACAGCATGATTGCTCACAACGCTCACAAAATAAATAGCGGTGAAATGCCCGACCTTTCGGCGAAATCCAGCGACTTTTTTTATAGCGGAACAAGTGACCCCGAGGCAGTTGCAAGCGAAGTGGTTTCGCTTATATCAGAGCGGATGCCCAAGTTTTTTTCGGATATAAATAGTGACGATATTCAAGTTATTGCTCCTATGAAAGCCGGAATTGCGGGAACAAATAATCTTAACACCCTTATTCAAGATAAACTTAACCCTGCGGGAAACGGAAAAAAAGAACTTGTTTTGACAAAGCGAATCTTTCGAGAGGGAGACAGGGTTATGCAAATTGTTAACAACTATGATCGTGAGTGGGAAAAAATCGGAGCATTCGGCACTGCAAGCTATGGCGAAGGGGTTTTTAACGGTGATATGGGAAAGGTTGACGAGATTTTAACCGAAATCAGTGAAATTTATGTTTTGTTTGATGACGGAAGGCGAGCTTGCTATTCTTATGCCGAACTTGACGAACTTGTTTTGTCTTATGCCATTACCATTCATAAAAGCCAAGGAAGTGAGTTTCCTGTGGTGATTATTCCGATAATGGGCGGAAGTCCACTTTTAATGAATAAAAATTTGCTTTATACTGCTGTTACGCGTGCAAAAAAAGTTGTGGTTTTGATTGGAAAGCGTTCTAATATTTTTTATATGATTAATAACAAATATTCCGCTACAAGACAAACCAGCCTTAAAAAGCTTTTAAATTCTCGCAATTTTTGGGAAGAGGTTTAGCATATTTGCCTTGTTTGTGCCATAGATTATAGCAGAGGCAAATATGGATAATAAAAATCAAAAAGCATTAACAAAAGTTCACAGTGTGGAAATTTTATCAAGAGAAAAAATCAATATTGTGGGTGCAGTGGAAGTTTTGAGCAGTACCGACAAAGAAGCCACCATTAAACTTGAAGACGGCTACATGGTGATTTGTGGTGTGGGGCTGACTATTTTGAAACTTATTCCCGAAGCAAAAGAGCTTTCTTTTGAAGGAAAAATCGAGGGAATAAAATATATTTCCAAGCTCACCAAAAAATCTTTTTTTGGCAAGGTGTTTAAGTAATGTTTTTTAAAAACGCACTTATGTTTCTTGCACTGAAATTTTTGTGGGTGGGTTTAATATTCGGTCTAATTTGGATACTTTGTTCTTTTGTAATAAGGCTGTCCAGACGCAATGTATTTGTGTTTAATATTATAACATTTATGTTTTTGCTTTCGTTTGGTTTTGTGTTCGGTCAGCTGTGTATTTATTATTATAATTACTCTTTTTGCTGGTTTGGACTGCTTTTTATGGCTTTTGGAGTGATTTTAGTTAAAATTTCTATGCTTTTTTTCTTTACAATTTTTGTAAAGTTATTATATAATAAGTTTATAACTAAATTTTTACGAGGGAAGAAAAATGGAAAATTACAGCAAAGCGAAAAAAGTTGAGAATGTTATAGTTTTATGTTTGATGGCTTTTGTTGGTGTTGTGATAGTTGCAATTTGCTCTATTGTTTCGGTTAATGGTGCAAAAAGGGAAGTTGCCAGCTATGACAAACTTATTGCCGATCTTTCCGAAGAAAAAATCAGGCTCGAAAACAATATTACGGAAATCGGATCGTCTTCTTATCTTGAAGAACTTGCAAGAGGCGAGCTTGGCATGATAAAAGACGGCGAAACCATTTATTATTTTAAATAAAACTTATGCATTAAAAAATTCTAGGCGTATTTTTTGCCTAGAATTTTATTTTGTTTGTTTTTTGTTTGTGAGTGCAAATTAAACAAATTTATTTATATTTGTAATAGAGCATACAGTGACAATAACCCTCAAACGCGGGGTCTTTTATTTGGTTTCTGAATTCTTCGCACATGCACTTGTTTTCGGGCTTTGTGCCTACTTTGCAAGGACAATAGCCTCCCTTGCGCTTTAAGCCTTCTTGAATTCTTGCGACAACTTCTTTGTCTTTGTTAAATTCAACTTTCATAATTTTCTCCTATATTTATTATAGCAAATTTTTTTTAAAGTTAAACTGATTATTGCAAAGTGATTAATGTTTATATTCTTCCTAATAATTTGTCTATTGAACAATCAAGATATTGAGCAATTGTTATTAAATTTGAATAAGTTGGAAGAATTCCTGTTGCCCATCTATCAATAGTGCTATGAGATATACCCAAATCATTGCATAGGGTAATCTTTTTGATTTTATTAAAATTCATTAATTTTCTTAAATTAGAATAAAATTGCAATTCGTAATTTTTGTTATAATTATATTCAAATTTATCAGTTCTTCTTTCAAAATAATCCAAAGAGGTTGAAAAATAATCCGCAATTAAAATTGCATTGTTTATGGTTGGATTATATAATTTTAAATTTCTTAATGTATTATATGGAATTCCCACTGATTTTGAAAAGCTTAATAAAGAAATATTTTTATCTTGTAA
>CAQFKO010000003.1 GCA_948787875.1 uncultured Eubacteriales bacterium | reverse complement strand
ATCTTTTTCTTTTCTTCCACTATTTCTCTTTCTCCTTTGTGTTTATTATTCCCTCAACTTCTCGTATGCATACTCTTCCTTATATTTATTATACCCCCCCCCCATTAAGCAACCTCAAGCAAGAGATATAATGAGAACGAATATTATAGATATATAATAACTCATTTTATTTTAATTTCAAAACGAATTGGCTTGCAAGAAGTAATTTAATCCTATTTATCTTTCGCCTTTCGTTGCCCTTATCGTTGCATAGTTTGTTCGCAGATGTAAACGGAAAAAATTATCGCTTAAACAATTCAATAAAGATTTTATAAGTCAGGTAGAAATATCTGACTTTTTTCTTGCCTATATTAAAGACAATATTTTTTTCTTTGTCGTTGACATCTGCATCTATTTGAAAAGATATAGCAGAAACAAACTATGCCATTGTTGGTCTGCCGAAAGGCGAAATCTAAATAGGAGGTTAAAAAATATGGTTGAAAGAAAAAATGAGATTCAAGATACAAGAAACTATTATCTCAAAGAATTTCAGTACTTTGATGGTGAATGTGATATCACCTTCAATATTGTGGACATCAACTTTGAAAACAAAACTATAAAAGTTGCCGTTACAAATCGTGGAAAAATCAGCGTTATTGAATACGACTTAATCCAAGATAAAAATGGCGACTTTTATTTTACTTATGGTTGTATGCTCGACAAAATCGAAATCAATGACTTTGAAACAGTTACAGAATAAAAAGGAGTAAAAAAATGACAAATCAAATTAACATCGTTATCGGATCTTGGGGCTCATACAATGCCTGCAACGAAAAATCGCTTGGCTCTGAATGGCTTAACCTATCAGACTATGAAACTTGGGAAGAAATCGAACAAGAACTTAAAAAACAAGGTTTTGACCTTAAAGGAATTGATGAAGAATTGTTTATACAAGATATTGAAGGTATAAATGATGACTCAAATAATTGGGATTTCACGCATCCAAAGAAACTTTTTGAAACATTAAAAGAAAGTGGCGTTTTAGATGACGACTATCAATTAGAAGTTATGCAGGCTTATCTTGAATGTAGGTCTTTATCAGACTTTGAAGAATTGGTTGAAGAAAACGGCAGTAATTGGAACGATGACATCTATCTATATAAAGGATATGATTGGTACGACTTCGGAAAAGAAAATTACGAAGCTTGTGGCTATAAAGTGCCAGAGCAATTAGAACAATTTATTGATTTTGAAGCCTATGGAAAATACTTAGGTGATTATTATGCCTATGAATATAGCGAAGGCATAATTGAAATTTGTGCATAAAAAGGAGTAAAAAAATATGAACACAACAATAGAAGAAAGAAAACAAAAAGCATTAGAATACTTGAAAAAATTAAACATTTGTAAGTCATATATAACTGACTTTGAAAAAGACAATACGGTTTGCTACTTTGAACATTTTGCAGGCTTTTGGGCTTGGCAAGATGAAGAACTAACAAAAAAGATTAAAGAAATTGAAGCAAGATATAATTGTACGGTCTATGCAGTTACACACGAATTTACAGAGCTTGGCGAAATGTATGACTTATTACTTGTAACCGACTATAAAGAAGAATGGAATGACCTACTATACAAAGGAATCAACAAAGGCTCATACGCATTTGCATACTGCTGGAACAAAGATGATGATTGGTGCAGCGAGCTTGGAACAATATTAGTACAAAGCGAATTTGGTGGAATTAGGAGGATTGGTTAATATGGAAAAACAAAAAATATATATGGTACAACTTGATTGGTCAAACGATGACGATCAAGGCATTTTAACTTATTTGTATGATACAAAAGAAAAAGCAAGACAAAAGTTTTTTGAAATTATACAGGAAGATATGACTTCAAGTGATTTATGGTCAAAAGATGCCTTCGATGAAAATGGTAATCTTAATGAAGAAGATTATGAACTTGAAACAAATATAGATGATGAAAATGCTATTGAACTTTATTGGGAATTAAAGTGCAATGGCAATTTTTATTTACACGACTTTTTAGAACTTAGAATTATGGAGGTGCAATAATGAGAAATACGAAAGAAATTCAAACTATACTATCTGCTATCTACTGCATCAACTTATCAAAACGAGATAAGCGAGATAAAAATATAGAACTTTTATGTGGTTATGCTTTCAATAGACTTTTTAACGGAAGCCCTAACCTACTTATTTTAAGTTGTGCTGGAAAATCTGAAGAACAAATATTGGAAGAAGTCAATCAAATGATGTATGCAGATACCAAATACAAAAGTTATGTAGATTGGAAAAATTTTCAGGAGGAACAACGAAAAAAAGAAAATGAAACAAAAAATATTTGGTTATAAAGTTTGCTATAAAGAAAAAGATAGCAATAAAACAAAAATGTATTTAGTTACTAATCGTTATGATGGTGCTAAATGGGATGTGGATTATTACTCTACTCACCCACCTAATGACAGAAAAGATAATCACCTAATCAGTGATGCAACTTGGTTTGTCGTACCTGTAACAAGTATAAGAGAACATAAAAGGCTTTGGAAAGGTTGTCCTTTCTGAAGCCCTTTTTCTTTTTACAAAAAAAATAAATAAGGAGTTAAAAATGATTAAATTAAACTTAGAAGCTAAAAGTAAAGCCTATGAATTGATTAAGCAATACTTAGAAGAAAATGTAAGCGAAACATTAGCCGAAAAAATCAATAATGGCGTCAAAATTACAAAGGACAATAAAACATTCATCAATAAAAAAGACCTTGATGGCTTTTGGCGTTTTGCATCTGAAGAAGCAAGAAAAACTGCTGAAAAAGGTGCAAGAGGTGCTGCTGTAGATGATGCAACCGTTTATAGTTGGGCTATTCACTATTTTGAAGAAGATAGCATTGAAGGAAAACTTTACAATGAAGATGGAACTGAATATAAATCTGCCCCACCTAAACCTGCAACAAAAACTGAAACAAAACCTCAACCTAAAAAGCCAGAAAATAATCAGGCAACTTTATTTGACCTATTCTCTCTCGATGATAACAAAAAAGAAGAACCCGAAGAAATAGAGCCAGATGATGAAGAACTTGATGATGAAGAAGAAACTGAAGAAATTGAAAAAGAATATGAACAAGAACAACAAAAAATTGAAGAAAAAGTCGAGCCTCAAAATGTGCAAATTGTTGCAACTAGCACAAAAAAAGTTGTTGTTGATACCAACACCGGCGAAGTGTTGTCTGATGAGCAAATCAAAAAGTCTTTTGATAAAGAAACGATGTATATGCTTTACACAATACTTGAAGGCAAAATGGATATGAGATAAAGGAGTGAATTATGTTTACGATAAGACAAATAAGAAAAATACCAAAAGATATGTTACAAAAAATAAAAGAGTTAGATGATAAATCAATCGAAAAGCCAAATGGCAAAACTAGATTTTACAAATATTACACACTATACAATAACGAACTAGCCGAAGTTATAGTTGCAGTAAGACATCATTATAAAAAATGGTATTGCAAACAAGTTGTCGTTCACGGCATACATAATAGCAAAGTGTATTTAAGAGATATTGGCTTTACAATGGGTTTCTACAAAGTTGGTTGGTTTCGTGAAAAAATATCACAATACCCTAAATGGATTGATTATAATTGGGGTTGGAATGAAGATAAGTACTTTTATATTGATATTTCAACTACAATAAACAAAGAGTTTATACAAACTTTACCTGAATATAAATACTCAGCCTTAGACCTATATGATCGCACTAACATATTCAAATATTTAAGGCTTTACGAAAAATACCCACAAACTGAATACTTGGTTAAAGCTGGATTATCTACCTTCGCTACAAGTAAAATGATATTGAGTAAATGCTCTAAAGATAAACAATTTTGCAAATGGCTTTATAAAAACAAAGACAATATAAAATCACATTATTACACTTCTTCTATAATCTCTGCCTATAAACAAGATAGACCTATAGAAGAAGTTTTTAATTATGATAAATTTAAGAAATACTTTGATAAAGAAAATAACTTTACAAGACTTAAAGAAATGTTTACTGGTAAAGAACGAACAAAGTTCTTACAATACTTACAAAAGCAAAAGACTGATGGCTTTTGTTATCAAGACTATCTAAACGCTTGCGAATATCTAGGCTTAGATATGAACGAAGATAAGAACAGATACCCTCACGACTTTAAGCGTTGGCACGATATTAGAATAGATGAGTATCACTCTAAAAAGGCTTTGAAAGATGCAAAAGAACGCAAGTCTTTATATAATAAGTTTGCAAAAGTTGCTAAAAAATATTTAGGACTTCAAAGAGATATGAAAGAAGATTATGTAATTGTTATTGCAAAAAGCCCGGCAGACTTAATAAAAGAAGGGGAAATTTTACACCACTGCGTTGGAAGAATGGGCTACGATCAAAAGTTTGCAAGAGAAGAAAGTTTAATATTCTTTGTAAGAAACAAAGACGCTATTGAAACACCTTTTGTAACACTTGAATACTCGATAGAACAACACAAAGTACTTCAATGCTATGCCGATAACGACACAAAGCCAACAGACAAAGTACTTGAATTTGTAAACAAAAAATGGCTACCATATGCCAATAAAAAATTAAAAAGTTTAGTCGCATAAGGAGGAATTAAAAATGACAAACTATTTTAGAATAACCGGCTATTGCCCAACAAATGATTTTTGCTTTATTATAGACTGCAACGGAATGTTTGAAAAGAAATGGCAGTTTAGTTCAATGCTAATTCAAAAAGGCTTAAAAATTTTAGAGATTAGCGATGCTGAAACATTTTTAGATGTCAACATTACACCTACCGAAGAAGATAAAGAACACATCTTCTTAAGAGCAAATGATAATGGTAAACCTATATATACAGAACAAGTAGTAAACGGTATAAAATATAAAGCTGTAAAAGTTGCAGATAAAATCTATATACCAGACAGAACACAAACTATATAAAAAAATCAGCCAGGAGTTAAAAACTCTTGGCTTTTTTTATGCTAATTTTAACGAAGATATTTTAAGTAATTTCTATATTGAAAACTGCTATTTAACACAGTCTTTACTTCAGTTGTACCATTGTCATAAAATATTTTGAAAGTTGTAGTAGGACCTTCACTTTCGTTTAGTAGGTCAGCGTGTACCATACCATCAAATCCACCCATCATATGTCCAGCAGCATAATTCATAAGTGTATCATCTTCTGAAATACCTTCTGTCTGTCCTATTATCTCAACTTTAATAATCTTTTTGAAAAATCCCAAAATACTATTATTACTCCTTTTAATCTATTGCTTTCATAATATTAAGCAAGTTTGAATAACTATCTACAACTTCATACCTAACTTTTCCACCAAGTTTGAGATTGTTAAATAATTTTCTTACACAGTCTGTTTTGGCTTTTTCTATTCCTCTAAGCTCCATAGATTCCATAGAGCCTTTAGTTTCTGCTACAAAATATATATGTTTTACTCCACAATTATCATTAAATGCTATCGCCCAATCTGGTGCATAATCGCCTACCGGAGTTGGTATTTGGAATGTTCTAGGCAATTTTGCATATACACAAACTTCATTTGCTGCATCTAAATCTTCAGCAAACTTGCGTTCAATACTCTTCTCTGCTGTGCCATCAGTAAACACATAATCTTGAATTGCTTTAGATGCTTTAAATGCTTTATCAAAGTCTGCCTTTGCTTGATTTGCTGTAAATATATCATTATCATATTTACCTTCAGTTACATTATAGGTTATATGATCAACAATCATTGTTGCTTTTTGCTCATTGATAAGTTTAATAACCTTTGAAATAAACTCTTCTGGGTTTACCTTAAACATACCAAACACATCTGGTCTAATCCCTTGCAAGATTTTAACAATAGTTTTTCTTGTAAGTTTTGTGCCATCTTTAATTTTGCCAATAAGGTCATATTTAGTATTGTTTGAAGCCTTATCAAGAATAGACTCTGTTCTCATTTTAGTTGTGCCAAATGATGCTCCACTCTTAACTTGGTTTTCATCCATAGTTCTGCGTTGCTCACCAATAGTAACAGTATATTTTAACTCTGCAACATACAACTTTTCATCTATGACTGGAATTACTTTATTGATAAGCTCATCACTATCAAACTCAACTGTATAAGCATACTTGTGGTTAATCTGATCCCATAACGCCTTAAACTCTTTCTTTTGGAAATTCTCGTTAAGTGGATTTTCTTTAACTGCTGGTTTACGATCATTACTAATCATACCATCAAGCACTTTTTCATCAAAAATACCTTGCACAAGTTTATGGATACTATCAGTATATGGAGCAAGAATCTCTGGCATTTCTTTAAGAGTGTTGTTTGCCTTATCTTCAAAGTATTTATCTGTTAAGCGATTTTCTTTATCAACATAGCCACTAAATCTTAAATAACTTTGAATATCACTTGCCATATCTTTATCAACAACAAGTTGCGTTGCACCATCACTTACAACTTTATCCATAAAGTAATCAATAGTTGCTCTAGTTGGTCTATCAGCAAGATTGGCTTTAATATCTTTTTGAATATCTGCAACAAAGTCTTTATAACTATCAGTTGCCACAACCGTTAATCTATTGATGTTTAAGAAAGTTGATCTATCTTTACAATAGCGTAAATCTACTCTATCGCCTAACATATTTACTGAAATTCTTAATCCTCTTCCAACTTCTTGTCGTTTTGCAATAGCACTATCTCCACCCGGTTTCAAAGCACAAATTTGGAACACATTAGGATTATCCCAGCCTTCACGAAGGGCCGAGTGAGAGAAAATAAATCTTGTTGGCTCATCAAAAGAAAGCAAGCGTTCTTTATTCTTCAAAATAAGGTCATAAGCTGAAATATCATCAGAGCCTGTTTCTTTATTGTCTTTTGAGTTAATCGCACGACCGGTCTTTTTATCTACTGAGAAATAACCTTTATGTGTATCTTCAACTCTAATCTTCTTTAAGTATTTTATGTAAGGTGTTTCATAAAGTTTTATGTATTGATTAAGAATGTTTGTATATTCTTGCTCAAATATTCTTGCATACTCGCCCTTTTCGTCTGGCTGTGAATAATCACGATAGTTTGCAACTTCATCAAGGAAGAACAAAGACAAACACTTTATACCCTTGCTATACAACATCTCTTCTTTTTCAAAGTGAGATGCAATAGTTTCCCTTATTTGTATTCTTCTAAGGTCTTTGTCTGAAATGTCCCCTACAACTTCGCCAACACGCAAAACCTCACCATTTAAGAAAGTGATTGTGTTTGTTTGTGGGCTAATGTCTGAAATGGTATAGCCATTTTTGTATTGCTCCATTTCATTAGACAAGTGATATAAGTTTTGCCCAACAGCAAGTATTCTTGTTTCTCTATTGATTGACTTGTTATAACTAATCTCAAACTCTAACTTTGCCATTGGCGGATTTTTACTTGACAGCACAATGTCTTGCAAATACATATATCTATCAGTTCCACGCAAGTTTTTAATCTCAAAACCTTTAACTTGAATTTTCTTAACAAGGCTTTTATTGTAAGCGTCAAGAGCATCCAAACAATAAACAAGGTTATGCTGCTTTTTGTGAGTTGCAGAAAAGTTCATATTGAAAAGCGGATTAAACTTTTTAAGTGATGTTTGTGTAGCATCGCCGCCAAGTTTTTGTGGCTCATCAATAATAAGAATAGGTCTGGTTTTTGCAACAACATCAATAGGTCGTCTACTTTGGAACTCGTCCAAAACCATATCAATTCTTCTTGCATCTGCTCCCCTTGCGTTAAAGGCTTGTGCATTGATAATCATAACTTGAATATCACTTGAAGATGCAAAGCTGTCAAGTTCGCTTAATCTTTTACTATTATAAATAAAGTATCTTGCCTTTTTGCCATACTGCTCCATAAAGTGTTCTTCCATCATAGAAAAAGATTTTTTAACACCTTCACGAATAGCAATGCTTGGCACAACAATAATAAACTTGCTCCAACCATATCTTTGGTTTAACTCAAAAATAGACTTTATATAAACATAGGTCTTGCCTGTTCCTGTTTCCATTTCAATATCAAGAGAACATCTGCCAAGTCCACGAACTAACTCGTCTGAAACTTTATAATTGTTATCTTTTTGAATGTTTCTAATGTTCTCAAAAATTTCCTGCTCTTCCAGCAATATCTTTGCATTTTCAAAGCCGTCATCATTTTCTTCAAACGCATCAAAAAGGCTAGCCTGTCCGTTGTCAGACTGTTTTTTTATACCTAAATCTCTTGTATATCTAACCATATCAAGATAAGGTTGCCCTTTGAACACTTTGCAGATATTGCTTACTGCATCTTGTTGATATGGTTGTGTCTTAAATTTGAATTTCATTTAGCTTCTTCCTTACTTTTTTTGTTAGTTTTATATACTTTACTTAAACGATAATTTAGTTTTGTTAATTCTAAAAATTCGCCCTCTAATTTACAAATATCTTTAATCGTTGCTTCCTTATTATATAAATTAGAATAGATTGGTAAAATATATTTATAAAGGTGATATGCAGGATAAACTCCACTTTGGTAAAGACCAAAACCATAATTTTGTTCAGTTGTTAAAATGTCATATTTCCTTACGGCAGTTATCATACTTGTCATCTTATTAAAGACCTTGTTTTGTTTTTTCCAAAACCAAAAGGAACAATAATCGTCAGTAATTTTATAAAATTCATCATAATTAAAATTCTTAATACTCTCTAATATATTTGCAAACCTTTTTATAATTTTATCGTTTTCTTTATCACTGTCGAGTTTATATTTCAAAGAATCACAATCTGGATTTTCTTTTTCATATTTGTCAATATCTTTTTTTTCTAAATATTTAATATCTTTTCGATCCCAAACATACCAATTTCCAAAGTCTTTAATTAAATTAGTTATTTCGATATATAAACTTGCAAAATTAGTTTCATACTGCCTTTTGGTCGTTAAAAATCCAACTGCCGAGGTTACTGCACTTAAAAATGCACCACCTACTAATGATATAAACACATTTTCAACAGCCGTATAAATCTCTTGTTGCTCACTGAACTTCCAACCCAAAAAATGGAATAAAACGATTAGACCAATACTAATAACTCCGGCAAAGAAACTTATCCAAAATATTGTTTTGTTACTTCTCACTACAACACCTTCCTTGTTGTGGTTGGTGAATATGTTTCAAAAATCTGATCAAAGTTTACATTTACGCTGTCTGTATTCATAGATGCATCTCTAAATACTGCATAAAGTGGTTGCATTTTAGCAATTTCTTTTACTACATCTTCTTTAAGGTTTATATCAAAACAACATACCAAGTTACCGTCATTTACATTAAAGACTTTCTTGCCATTGATATCTAATGTTTTAATTTCGCTTGAAAGCATAACACCTAAATCAAGCATAACTTGGAACAATAAATCTTCTGGTGTCCTATCTTCCTTAATGTTATCTTCAAGCCCTGCAAGCAAGCTTTGGCTCATATCTTCTGGGTTGTAATAAACATCTTTCATACAACTACTATCAAGTTTCAAAACTCTAAATCCACAATCAAAATCTTGTGTCAATCCTGCATTTTCTTTTTTTAATTTTTCTCCTGAAAGAGAAATCCTTTTTTCTGCAATATCCGGTATAATTTTATAGCCCAAAGCAAAACCATCACTATCTTCTGAGCATTTCTCTGGCAGTTGAACTAAAATAAATTGTCTATGTCCGCCATCTTCTACATTTAATTGTAATACAGCTTCGGCAGTAGTTCCTGATCCCGGATAAAAATCAAGGACGATATCATTACCACTTGTATTTAATGATACCAAGTCTTTTACTGTATAAATACTTTTTGAAAAATCAAATGGAGCCTTTGCAGTTCCAAACATCTCTTTTAGTCTGTTTGCCCCATACGCAACATTGCTATACTTTTCTTCACTCCATAGTGATATTGGCGTCCTATCTTCTTCTGCTGGCACTTTAATTTGACCGCCTTCATAAATATAGGTTTGATACTCGTTTTTTACTCTATCGAACATTCTTTGCCAAACTTTTTCTTCTCCATCTTTTGAAATAGGTAAAATAAACCTGTAACCTAATTGCTCATATTTATTTCTTAATTGCTCTAAATATTGATCGTCAAACTTCTTATTCTTTGCATAAATGTTATTGTATTCTTCATCTGTTATAACACCAACCTTTCCTTCTTTAACCAACATAGGATAAAAACGATATGGTCTTTCAAACTTTCTTGAATTTGTGCCACTACGCATTAAATAACCATAAGATTTATTTTCCGCTTCTTTCTTTAATCTTAAAAGCGGCATTTCTAAAATACTCTTAGCATAAACCAAATGATATTCGTGAACAGGATCAATGTTGTTTTTATTTCTACCCTGAGGATTGCATCGTGTAACAACTGTCCCAACATAGTTCATTTCCCCATAAATCTCATCCATTATCTTTTTTAAGTTGTAAACTTCATTGTCATCTATTGCAATAGCAAGATAACCATCGTTTGTTAATAAATCTTTTGCTAACCTTAGCACCGGATAAATATTATTTAACCAATCAGTATGGAATCTTCCATTAACATCCGAGTTTATAAAAAGTTTATTTCCTACTTCATCATAATCGCCGTTAATTTTCATAAATTCATCAGCGGACATAGAAAAATCATTTTTATAAATGATATTATTTCCTGTATTGTAAGGCGGATCAACATATATCATTTTTACCTTGCTCAAATATGTTTCTCTTAACAGTTTTAGAGTATCTAAATTGTTTCCTTCAATATAAATATTCTTAGTATTGTCAAAATCTACACTTTTTTCTTTGCAAGGTCTAAGTGTTGCATTTATAGGAGAATTAGCGGTTAAAATTGTTTGTTTCTTACCTGCCCAATTAAATGTATATCTTTCTTCATTGCCTTCAACAATTTCTTTTGATAACTCTTGTTTAAGCAAATCAAAATCAACAAGTTTAACCAACTTGCCATTTTCATCTTGTCCTTCGGTTATGCAATTAGGAAATAATTTTGCAATTTTATCTATATTTTCATCTACTAAGTTTTCACTCTGCATTTTTAATTTTTCCATTGTTATTCTCCTTTACCATTCATCACTTTCGTCACTATCATTGACCGGCGATTGTATAAACTTTAAGTATTCTTTTGCATTTTCATAAGCCTGTTGAATATCATTAAAATCTTTTCGCTTTTGAAGTTTTTGTTTATCTTTTTCAAACTTGCGAATTACTTTCTCTGCATCAGCAATTTCAGACTCAATCCCCCAAATCGCCCAAGGTTGTAAATAAAAATCAAAAACATATCCAACAGAAGATAATTGACTGCAACCTATTGCGTGAATATTTAATAAATAAGCTGCCACAGCATTTGACATCTCCATTTTGAGTGAGTGAGTTGGAGTCCTATACATTTCATACAAAGCAGATTTATAAATTGGTTGTAATTTCTTAAACTTATTTATCAACCTTCTTTTAACTAGATAATTCTTGCATTTTTCTATAAATGGCTTAGAAGCAAAGAAAATAATGTAAACCAAAATTAAAGTTAAGGTTATTGTAAATATCAAACCAAAAGCAAAGCCATTTTGCTGTCTAAATTCTTTCAAGTAAAGTTTTTCTGCAAGATTGTCACTAATCAATAATAAAAATCCACTGAATATGCACAATGCAGGCAACAATATCTTTAATGGTATCTGTATCCACTTAGGAATTTTATCTAACCAATCCATTACTCCTCCAACCTTTGTAATTCATTTTAACTTTCATTAAATTGACTCTCCACAATAGCAACAATGAATTTTGCAGGACTGTGAAAGTTCGTTTACCTTAATTGACTTGCCGCAATTTGGACAAATATGTTTTATGTCGGCAGTTTCTTTTGTTTCGATTTTTGGATCTTCTATTTTGTCCGGTAATTTTGATGTTGTTACTTTCAAAGATTTTGAATTTTTTAGAGTTTTAGATAAATCTTCGTGGAATTTATGCAAAAACTCAATTTTAGCCATTTCTTTGGCTTTCTCAATAACTTCTTCCGGTAAAAACTCTTGCATAGTTTTTGTTTCTCCACAATAAGGACACATCAACTCATTTGTTTCTTGTGTTTTGTATTCTGCAATATTTACTTTGAAATCTTTATTGCAATTTCTGCAACACATTTTCATAAAACCATCTCTATCGCCTTGAATTGTTACTTGCATTTTTATCCCTCCAACCTTTGTAATTCTCTTTTCATTTCTTTAACTTTATCGTTTAACGCCATTTTGATATTTGGCTGTTTTTCTGCGTTCATCATTCGTATTTGCTTATCTATCTCGCTGCTTAATTTTTTAATCTCAGCAAGTCTATTTGCATATTCTTCAAAACTCTCATCTTGTCTAAACTCATAATGCGAAATAGCCGCCACCATAGACTTAAAAACGTTTTCAAGCTTTGTTGTTAACGGCATCTCTTTTTTGAGTTCTGCTTGCCAATCGCTTTCAAAAGTTTTTAAGATTTTGACTTTATCGTCAGTAAAGACTTTAAGCGAAATCATATATTTAATTTCTTGTTTGTAATGGAGTCTAAAAAGAATTTGAAAATTTATAAACTTGTTAAGTGCTTCAAAAAATTTAGTTGGCACTTCCTTTGAATTTAGTTCTATATCCATAATGTAAATTTCTTTCACATTATCACTTGCTTCAAGGTTTGTTCTTTCTGGCGAAAGTGTGTTTGAAAGTTTTACGGATAAGACATTTTTTGCACTCGCTTTTGTTTCTTTATCGGCCTTAATTGTTCTAAACAATTCGAGCATTTTGAAAGAAATGTTTGCTTGCGTTTTTTCACTATAATTAAACATCGCCACTCCTTTTTTCTTTAATTACAACGAAAGCAAGGAGTTCAAAGTCATCAAGGCCTTTAATCTTTGCACCAGAAAGCACCATACTTCCTTGCTTAAATAAAGCATTGATGTCGCTTTGTTCTTTAACCTCAATAATGCTCTTTATTGCCTCTTCCAAGAGTTCTGAATATTTGCTCATATTCAAACCATCGTTTGTTTCTTCATTGAAAACTTTATATGCCGATACGATTGGATCTTTTTGACCTTTGCAAGAAGAACGAATAACATCAAGCACTTGTTTAACTTCAAGATGGTTGTTTACAATATTTCCGCTTTCATCAACATAAACAAGATAGTAAGGATGCAATCTGTTTTGCCTGTTGATATTGACATTGTTATTTTGATTTCTAAGAATATAAACAACGCCAGGAACAATGCCTTTTGAAGCATCAGCAGGAATTACACAATGTAAGCCTTTTGGCGTTCTCTTTGGCTCTCCATAGGCTTTTATAAATTCTGCCGCATCCATTCTAAATTCGTTTAAGCCTAAATCTGCGATTGAAATGCCATTGTTTTGATCTTCGAGGTCTATGTTTTCGCCCTCACGAAGTTTTTTAATTTGCACTTCACGATAATCGTCCATTTGATCTTCTGGATTGAGCAAGTTATCATCAGCTGTTGCAGTCTGATCGACAATAGTCATTCTGCTCTTTACCCTATCAGTCAAGTTGATATATTCGTTAAGAGGAAGTGGAGGCCAAAAGTTTACTAACCTAATCACACTGTTAATACTTCCTAAACGATCAATACGACCAAACCTTTGCACAATTCTAACAGGATTCCAATGTATATCGTAGTTGATACATAAGTCGCAGTCTTGCAAGTTTTGACCTTCAGAAATACAGTCTGTCGCAATAAGCACATCTATATCTTTGAAGCAGTCATCATACTCGTGTTTATCAATTTTACCACTCCAACGCAACTTCTCATCGTTATAGCTTTCAATTCTTTGTGGTATCCAAGCAAATATTTCATCTCTGTGTTTACTTACAGGACTAAACATTGTCAAAAGTGAATTTGTTTTCTTAGGACAATGCTTTAGTGTTACTTTATTAGCTTGTCCTTCTATCATCGCAGTTTCAATGCCATAAGTATCTTTCAACCACTTATGCAAGTTATCATAAAGATAATTTGCAGTATCAGCGAACGCAGAAAAAATAACAACTTTCTTATTGCCCGGATTAAGAGGATTTGCAATCTTATCGCTAATTATATCTTTTAGTGTTTGAAGTTTATAATCGTGTTCTGGAGTAACCTTTGCAAGTTCACCAAGTAAGTGTTCTAGTATCTCAACATCGCTTTCCATTGCTTGTTTCCACGATAATCTATCAATATCTGCATATTCAATAGCAACTTCTTTACCTTTATCTGTTTGCACTAAGTTAAGACTTCCATCTTCATCTTGATCGAACACTTCGTAATTAAAGACTTTCTTTGTTGTAGTTGCATCTGGACGCATCTGTCCGTTTTGATAAATTTCAAGCCTTCTAAGTTCTGCTTTATTGAGGTCTAACATCCCCTGCATAGTCAATCTAAATGCTTCTACACTTGACTCAAGTCTTTTTAACAAGTTGACTGTCATCAATCTCTTAATACCGGATGCACGACCACTTCTTGTTAAGTTTCCTTGTTTGATTTCAACATCGTACTTTCTTTCGTACTTTTCTTTTTGACTATCAAGCACAAAATCAAAAAGTCCATAAACTGCCATACTCATTGCTTTAATATGCTGATAAATTTCTTTATAGGCAGGGACATCTGTTCTCTTAGTCAATTCTGGTGAATATGACAATGGTGCTAATCTATTAGGGAATTTACCAATATCGTTAATATTGTAATACTTAACAATGTTCTTTCTACTTCTTGCTATTGTTACACTATCAAGTAAAATCTTAAAATCAATACTTAGCCCATCAATTAAATCTTTACTCTTGCGTTGTTCTGGAGGCAATTTACTCCAATCATTAAACACTGCTTGAGCTTGTCTAAATATTGTTGCGACATTGCTTTTTGTATCAAGACTCTTCTCAAAAGCATCATAATCTTGTGCATAAGCCAAAGCAAGTTGATTTTTCAAATCGTTATATCTATTGTTTACAGGTGTTGCAGAAAGCATCAAAACTTTTGTCTTTACGCCCTCTTTGATAATGTGGTTAATTAAAAAGTCATATCTTGTTTCTTTGTCTTTAACCGGATTGTTGTTTCTAAAGTTGTGCGACTCATCAATAACAACAAGGTCATAGTTGCCCCAATTTACAAGTTTCAAATCTCTACCATTGTGTGCAGTTCCTACCCTTCCCAAGTCTGTATGATAAAGAACTTCATATCTAATTCTATCTTCATAGAAAATATTTGTTGTTTCGTTTCCACAATACTGAGTCCAATTATCGCTTAATCTTTTAGGACATAAAACTAATATGCTTTTGTTCCTAAGTGAATAGTATGAGATTACTGCTAAAGCTGTGAAAGTTTTACCAAGACCAACGCTGTCAGCTAAAATACAACCGTTATGTTTTTCAAGTTTGTTTATGATGCTAATAACACCATCTTTTTGAAAGTCATATAATGCGTTCCAAATCTTTGTATCCTTAAAGCCTGTCATTTCATTAGGCATATTATCTTCAGTTATATCATCAAGAAATTCGCTAAAAATATTGTAAAGAATAATGAAGTAAATAAACTCTGGGCTATTCTCTTGATATGCACTACCTATCATTTCAACAACTGTATCAGTTATATCTTCAACTTTTGTCTTGTCGTTCCATATCTCATCAAACATAGAAAACAAAAACTTACTCTGCTCTGCAAAGTCTGTTTTATTTATTGCTGTAAAAATATTGTTTCCTTGCTGATAACCTAAATCGCTAGTTGTAAAGCCATCAATAGGATTATAAGTTAATGAAGTGTTATCTGGTTTTTCAATTCCAATAATGTTAGGGATTCCACCGGTAGTTATGTTACTTTTGAATTTTACTTTTTTCTTTACCCACTCAGCACATTCTTTTGCTATTGCTTTTAAGGTCATCTCGTTACGCAATCTTATTTCAAAATCATTTCCATAAAGACTGTTCTCTCTGTTTTGCTTTGGTATAAAAAATTCTCTTCTTTCTTTTTTTGTGCTATCAGTTAATTGGTCCTTTGTAAAAGTTGGTGAAGTAAATAAAAATTTTAGTTCTTCAATCTTGCCAAGTTCTTCTCTTAATTCTTTATAGGCGTACATAGAAAAGCAAGACGCAGCAATACGCACCTTTGAGCCTTCTTTTAGTTCTTTCTTCAGATCATCGCCTAAAAGTTTTGTCCTATTGTCAATATTCTCAAACATAATTCACCTAATTAGTTAATATACAAAGTCATTATAACATAAAACTTTCTATTTTGGTCCACTTTTATAAATATTTTTTTAATTATATTAAATATATTATATAACTCTATAAAAATCAAGCGTTTGGGATTCTGGCGTGTGCTTGTCTTGATACGAGTGCTGTCGCTTCGCTCCAGCAGACAAGCACACGCCAGAAACTTCGATTGCTTTGACTACCAGCTCAAAAACGATGGCTAAAAAATGGGGTTCGTGCGTAAACTTGACACGAGCCCCCATTTTCTTTACGCCATCGTTAGTTATTGCATTTTCTCATTTGTTCGATGACTTCTGGGCTAACCTTTCCCATAACTACACCTTCATCAAGGCAAGTGAAATTGTCGAACAACAATAGTTTCTTATCTTCCTGCCCTATCGTGCATACAATATCATCTTCCAAAATGTCAGAGATAAAGTATTGAGGCAAGTTCTTTGAATAAACTATTTTTTCGCCAGTCTTTTCAATGTATTTCATAAGATAAGCAAGTGCGTTTCCTAGTCGCCTTTCATTTTCATCTATCTCTTTGAAGTCCGATCTTCCAAACCGTTCATTAAAATAGGTAGATTGAAAGGTCGTCTGCATCTTATTAAACTGCGTGCTATAATCTCGTTTCTCAACAATTTCGCCCGGCAGTCCATTAGCAGGAATATTGAAAAGTCCGTGAAAATGCAATCTTCCGGTTTCTGGTGCTCGTTCCCAAACTCCCATATATTTCCACTTTCTTCTTTCACATAAGTGTCTAAAACAAGTTCTAAGTTTCTTCTTAAAACTTTCTTCAGTATGCTTTTTATCATCATAAGTAAAAGTGCAAAAGTAATTGAAGTTTGCAAGATTTGCTTTTCTACACATTCGCACTCTACGACAAATAAGGTTTCTTAACTTTCTTTGCAGGTGCATTTCCACATAAGATTCACAATATTCTAGTTTAGAAAAATACTGACTCATTTCGGCTACAATATTTTTCTTACGCTCACTTTTCGTACAATTCATATACTTTACATAGAGTTCATCAAACAGTTCTTTTCTGGTTAATTGCCTTACAACTTTCGGCATCTTTAAGGTCTTTTCTGGTACACTTTCAGCATTGTCTAAAACTTCTTTTTCGCTAAAACTTTCTTCACTTGCAGAAGAAATAGAGAGCTCTATATCAGAGCCCTCCAAGTCTTTTTTCGCATCCATTTCTTCTACAACTGTAATAACTTCCTCAGGCTGTTTTGGACGCTTATTGACAAGCCTTACAGTATGAGGAATTGCAATGTAATGACTTCCGTCATAATACACTTTTGACTCTCCATAGTGCATATAGACCTCCAATATTAGAATTTATTTTTTACGCTTTCTTTTGAATTCCGGCGTGTTTCGATATAGCAAAGCATACTCATATTTTCGATGTTCTTTCATAGCCTCTTTTAAGCCCTTTTTGTCACCGTTATATGATGCACGCTCTAAGGCAAAGTCTGCTCTTTCATAACCCCTTTGGAGTTTCTGTATCGAGCATTTCTTCGCCATCTTTTTTTGCTTTCCTGTGAAAAATCCCACAATGCTTTCCTCCTTTTAATTTTGATTTTTCTTTTCGCTTATTGCGTTTTTCTTGATTCTTAATGCGTTTTTCTTCTCTTTTACGCATCTGTTCTTGTTTCTTTGCACTTTTTTGATAACTTCTATCTTCCTTATCAATTTTCTTAAACGCCTTTTTCATATTCTTGAAAATATATTTATTGATCTTATCGTTAAACTTATCAGGTACGAAATCAGCTGTGTCTAAGGTATGACTAAAAGTTTCATAGTACTTATCAAGTGCTTTGTTTATGAGTTTGTTTTTGTTGTAATTTATCACGCTGCTTTCCTCCTTTGATAATAATTTTCAGGCAACTCATCATCATTCTCTTCAAGGTATTTCTTATACCCTTCAAGCGACTCTTCGGTTGGCTCTGCTTCCTTATAATCGAAATCTTCATCAAGGTGTCCTTCATAGAATTTAGGCTTGCAAGACTGACTATCATAGCACTCAAAAACATTGTAGTCTGCTTCAACTACTTCTTCTGTATAGCAAGTTTTATCTTGCTTTCCAGATGCCATATATTTATCAAAAAGACTACTATTCTCAATGCGTCTAATAGTCCATTTCATTTTGCATACTTTGCCATATTGGTCATATTCGAGTTTGAGCCTTACAATCTCAACAAACTGTGCCAATTCACGAATATTGACATCAATAAGCATCGGTCTTTGTGTATCAAGATAAATGTCAATATCATCGTGTCCGTGCTGTTCATACCACCTACTCTGCCAATCTGGGAAGTACATACTCATTCTGCTATTAAGGTATTTTTGAGCCTCTGTTATGCAGATAACCTCATAAGGCAGATTGAAATGTGTTTTAACAAACTTGTTTGCAAAGCCTAATCTATAAGGGTTAATTCTTCGGCTAAAGCGTGGACTATACCTAAACTTTTTGAAAGTCATATCATAGTTTGCAGAAACACAATGTCTGGGTATAGTCTTTATTTGCTTAAAGCCGTTTTGTTGTTTCAACATAATCTCACGAGCCATCAATCTATTTCGCTGCCTATCAAATGCTCTTTGACAAGCAATATGCGTCATAAAACAAGTCTTGCCTGTTCTTGGTGGAGCGAAGATTATTGTGATCATCTTCTTATCTCAATGCCTCAATGTTCCAAACCATAATTTCACTAATATAGAAAGGAACAGTGCTAGTCCAAGAAATTGTAATATAATCGTCTCTCGTAACCGTAACAGTAAATGTCATATAGTTGTATTCGCTCCAGCTAACTCGTCCAACGCAAGTTGTCCAACTTTCATCACTTCTAAGTTCAACTTCACCTGGTCCCATATAATCATAATTATTGTAAGGATCTCCCTCATACCAAGCTTGATTTCCTTCAAAATTTCCATTTCCTCCACCTGAATAAATAAACCCGTTCCAATCATTAAAACCACCACCTGCAAACTCTCTGCCATCTTTAACATAAAAATTAGGACAGCCAAATCTAATTTTATCTCCAGCTTTAACACCCGGAGTATAAATTTCTAAACTTGTATCCCCAGCATATGAATTAGAGTGAACAGAATCGTTAAATACTAATTTCCAACTACCAAATTTAGCAGTAAAAGTTGTATCTTGTGTTATTTGCGTATTTGTTACATCTATCACATTAGTTCCGTCAAGAGTCCAACCCATAAAGGTATCGCTATTGTAATCAGGGTTTGTTGCAAAACCACCATTATCAACTTGCTGTGTTTCAACAACGGTATCTCCATTCTTAAATGTTACATTTAATTTATCTAATACAAAAAGTGCGGTAAATGTTGTGTTTTCAGTTATTGTAGTGTTGTTTACATCAACAACATCCGTTCCGTTCAAAGTCCAACCAACAAATCTGTAATTTGTTTTTACAGGTGTTTCTGGTAAAGTTGCATAAGCATTTTTCTCTATAATTTGTGAGTTATATTCAGCATCTTCAACCATAAATTTAACATCATATTTGTAGGTTATATCTGCCACAAACACTGTATCTGCAATAATCTTGTAACTTGTTATGTCAACAATCGAATTGTTAACTTTCCAGCCATTAAACACTTTGTAAACTGTGCTTGTTGTTTCAACTGCATTTGCAACATTTCCGTTCTTAATTGTTTGAGTTGAAATAGTTGTATCTTCGTATTTGAAAATTACAGAGTAAAGCTTTGAGAATTTAGCAACAAAAGTTGTATTTTGTGCAATACTGTAATTTTCAACATCAACGATTGAATTGTTAAGAGTCCAACCATCAAATACATAACCAGCTTTTGTTGGATTAGCCGGAACTGTTGCTTTGTTGTCTTTTACGACAATTTGAGAGTTGTAATTTTCTTCATCTACAACAAAATTGACTTCGTATTTGTAAGTTACATCGGCCACAAATTTTGTGTTCGCTGTGATTTGATAAGTCGAAAGGTCAACAATCTCTCCATTAACAGTCCAACCATTAAAGATTACAAAAGCAGTAGAAGTTGGGGTTGTTACAGTTACAATATCGTTTTTATTTACAACTTGAATGTTGTAAACACTACCAGCAAATTCAAAGGTTGCAACAACTTGTTCGCCACTTTCCAAACTTGCGATATATTGTTCGTAATAACTAACTGACTTTTGAAGCTCAGCAATCTTATTATTAAGTGCATTTACACTTGTTGAATTGTTTTGGATTTGATAGTTCAAATCGTTAATTTGTGTTGTTAAACTTGTAATTTGGTTGTTTAAGCCAGTAATAGTTTGCAAGTTTAACTCATTTGTAGTTTGCAACTGAGTATTAAGGGATTGAAGATTTGCGATTTGAGAGTTTAGAGATTCAATTTGAGTTACATATTGATCTTTTTCGCCCTGTAATGCAATAAGTTTGTTGTTAAGGTCATCAATTTGTCTATTTAACTCTGAAATAGTTGCATCATTATTTGTTTTTATCGAATTAAGAGTTTCAACCTGTGTTTCCAAATTTTCTCTTTGAGCAGTCAAATTTTCAACTTGTGTTTTATAATCTTTGTTAGTGTTTTTTAAGTTTGAAACTTCGCTATTTAATTGAGATATTTGGTCGGACTGGGTTGTAATCGTATCTCGATAACTATTGATAAGTTTTTCAAACCCTTCCTTGTCAGAAAGGGCTGTGTTATATCCATCTTCATAAGCATTATTTAAGTCTTGCTCTGTATAAACACCAGTGCCGGACATACCTTCTTTAACTTTATTGAAGTTGATAATACCCCAAGTTAAAGCAAAAATAAATGCTCCTACAAAGAGGATACTGAAAATAATTCCTAAAACTTTTTTAGTTTCCATAAATCCTCCTATAAAATTTCATTTACCAACAAGCGAATACCATTGTCAGAGAAGTATTGCTCTAAGAATTGAGCATTTTCACTGCCAGTAGTCGCAAGGGTTAATTGTGTTTTATTGCTTAAAAATTTGATAGATATTTTCATATTCGCGCTGTCGATAAGACTTCCATCGGTGTTGTAAAAATCCAAATCAATAGTTGCAAAAACAGAGCCTGCATTTATCTCGCTACCGAGTAAAATATAGTCGTTCAATACAACTTGATAAGTCTTTCCTTTACCATTGAAATCATCAACTTTCAAGAGGTCTTTTTCAAATATATAAGTGTCTGTTTCATCGTAAATATCGTTATAGAAAACGACTGATGAGGCAGTATATTTGAAACTCTCTTGACTGAATTTGTTTGTAATATCTATTTGTCCGTTAATATAGCTTTCTGCTTTTACTTCTCTGTAAAGTTCAATTCCACAAAATACACCAAGTGCAACGAGAATAAAGCAGACTATATACCAATACCATTTCATAATTGCACCTCCACATATTTGTTATTTATTGCTTCACTTGCAATATCAAAATTAAGCCCAGAAGTGTATTTCAATGTTTGTAAATTAGAGTTATACAAGGCTTTATCCATAATGTGAATAGTTTGATTTCCACCTTTGAAAGTAAGAGAATCAACTTCAAAATCTTCAAAAGCATTGTAGTCTAAACCTACAATATTGATGTTTTTGCCTTTCAAATACTCACTGTCAAGGTCAAAAATAAGGTTTACTTTTGCTCTTGGCATTTTCTTAAATAGTTCTTTGACATCTACATTAAGAGAAACAAAGTAGCCGTCATACACTTCGCTATATCTGTAATCAAAAATATCTTTTCCGTTAAACTTTGCCTTTTCGTTTAGGTTATAAGTCATTCTTTCTTGCCAGTAACTTGTGTCAATAGAGTCGTCAACAATATCGTATTTGTGGCTATTTTCGATAAGCCCAAACATAGATTGAGTGTTGTTTCTTGCACCATTTTCGTCATAGTGAAATTTAAGAACAGCATAGTTCTTGATAATATCAGTTACATTGTCAGTTTTAAATTTACCAGTTTCGTAGTCATATTCTTTGATAGAGAATAATGAGCTCAAATCAACAGTAATGTAATAATCGCCATACCCTGCACTATTTGTTCTTACTGCTTTCATACAAGATTGAAACAAACTGCCAAAGGTGTAGTAGTAGCGATTGTATTTTTCGCCAACTTTCCAGCCAATACCAAAAATGTTTCTAACATCACCAACATCTTTATCAAAATACTTATCAAGGTTTAGAGCAAAAGCTCTGTCATCAATCTTTACAATAAATTCGGTTGTTCTTTTAAGTTCGGTTGCAATACTTCCGTTTTCGTTTGTTACACCGTCCCAGTGTATTCCATTTGTAAAATCGTAATAATAAAAACTTTTATCAACATAATCATTTGCAATCTTTATTGATGTGCTATCTGTTCCATAATAACGGTCATTATTCCCAAATGGATTCATAAACCCAACTTTACTATTTCCATCCCAAGTATCAAGTGGCAAGCCTTCATAGTCGCCTATATACTGCATACCAGAAGAACGATAACCAGTAGATAGCAAGTTCCAATCAGTAAAGTAATTCATTTTTAATTCTTGCAACATAATGCCATTGTTTTTATCATTGCTATAATAATTGACTTCCAAGAAATATCGATCTTGCAGTTCATCTTTTTCTTCATCAGATAAATCATCCGAGTTTATTAAGTCTTTAATATCAAGTCCAACTTGATTATCAACATAATTCACACCGATGGTTATGTCTTTTACAAAGAAGTGGTAATACCCAAGAGCAATAGATACGCAAACACCTAAAATAGCAAGAAAAACCAAACAACAGTTGCCAATAACTTTTAATGTGTTACTCATAGAGTCCTCCTTTTTTAGAATTTTGAAAAAAGAAAAAGCACTAAATAAACTTGTCCGTTTAAGTAGTGCTTTTTTATTATATTAGTCCATTCCAGCCGAAGAAATTGAGTATTTTAGCAAGCCACTTAAAGGCATAGCCAATCCATTCAAAAATCTTGCCTAGAATTGACAACGGCCAAGTTCCGACTAGCACTACTAAAACAATGATTAGAATTATCAATATCAATTTCTTCATAGGACATCTTCCCTTATCTCATAATCATATTAAGCAATGCTTTGTCTGAACTGCGATAAGGTTTGATGCTGCACTCATAGATTTCACCATTTTCATCAACTGAACGAACAAGATAACTGTTACCAGCAATTACTCTGCCGGTTGATTCATCTTTAATTTCAAATGGATTTGCAACGAGTTCTGCTGCCGTTTCATTGCCGAACACAATATCAAGTACTGCGTAGCCACCCTTATCAGGTGGAACAACCGCAACTTTGACTTCCTTACCACGAATTAAACCTTTAATGAAATATGAGAAATATATTTTATCGTTTTTCTCAAAGGTTTCCCTTTCTACCATAATTTTGTTTTCTTTCTTAGCCATTACTTTTTACCTCCTTTAAGTTTTGTGCCTTTTTCTCTCGAAAACTTTTTGGCTTCCTGTTTAGATAGTCCAGCATCCATTGCTGTTTTGTATCTATGAAGTCCTGCGTGATCGCTTTGACATTGAAGATAACCAGAGCGAAGTCCTGCTTCATAATCTGTTAGTTCCTTACCTTCTTTTTGTCCTCGCTGATGCACTTTTGCTTTACGTTCATCTGCGTAATTTTTGGCTCTTTTATTAGGCACTTGCCAACGCCTTTCTGTGTTATAATTTGCCATTATAATCCTCCTGTAAAATTTTGTTTTGCCAATACTTTTGGCTATTAAGTTGTTTGTAATCAAACCTACCAAGAAACACTAAAACGAAACATACGCTTCCTTGACTCAAACGAAGGTGGCCACCTTTATCTTATAAGTCGTTTTGAAAGTCCATCGTTAAACAATTTGTTCTTGTCATCGATTACGCTGTTATTCTATAACGAAAACCAAAGACATAACAGTGAGCATACTCGTAACTTATGAGCATTTTATAAGGACTTTATGAGGACTTAAAAAGCACTTTATAATGAAAAAAGCAAGGTGGCTAACCTTGCTTAATCGATATAAGTTCTTGAATGTGAAGTGCTTTTTATTCGCTTACCATCAATGTTTAATCTGTCAGAGAAAATCATTTCATATAGCTTGTCTATCTTTTTGTTTCTCAAATAGAATGTGTCCTTACTATATAAATAATCTTGCCCATCTATATTGACATCCATATACAAGTCTTGCTTGATAATGTAATGCTTTGTTCTATAAACATTGGTAGCATCTTTCATAAACTCTGGAATATCAGGAATATTTGTTTTCTTCATTTTAAGCTCCCTCCTCTACAACATTTTCTTGGAAAAATTTAACTAACTTCCTATTTAACTTTTGTATATAATCGTAAGAAAAGCCCAACTTGTCTGCCAATGACTCAAATGTATTATTATTGATATAAAGTGAAACATAAATCTCATAGAGTCTTGGAGGTGCATAGCGAATTGCATCATTATATTTTCTAATTTTCCCAGCAACTGCACTTGCACCAACAACTTGTGAGGCTTGCTCAAACATATCTTTACGAGAATAGTAATATCTAATCTCTTTTAATTCTTCTCGGATTAAATCTGGTTTCATAAAAATCTCCTTACAAAATTATTTTTTTGCTGGGAGTTTTCAAAATAAAAAACGCCCAGACGATTTGTAGTTTCTTTCGATAACCACATTCGTCAAGGCATCTTTGTGATCCTTTTACACGAATCTTGCTTATAAAGTAGTGAACAGGGATTTACTGCTTGCACTGTTTCAGCTCGACCTTAATTTTGCTCTATAAACGAAAATATATATTTAGTGTTTAATAATTTTTATCAACCGTTCTCTTGGTGAATGTTCCTTACTGTAAAATGTTACATTGCAGATAGGACAATTCCCACTAACTCCACCCTTTGGATGAGGCGTTATCTCAACATAATTGGAGCATTGAGGACATTTCATCATAGGTTTTTGTTTCTTCAAAGTAGTAGTTTGCATTTTCTACCTCCTTCTTTCCCATAGATACAATAAGTTTGAATTTAATAAACTATCTGCACGGTTGGGAAGTCCAATGCCATAGTCAATTATCTTTTGTATCCTAATATAACAAAACAAAACGGGGCTGATTTGTTTTATTATCACAATTAAGTTAAGTCCTTAATGACTTTTACTGCTATACCTTGAATTTGCACTTTATCAAAATACATATCTTGCATAGCATCGTTTTCTGGATGCAAACGAATTTTCTTATTCTTCACATCCCTGTAATATCTTTTAAGTGTTGCTTCTTCATCAACAAGTGCGACAACAATTTGACCTTCTTCTGCTGTTTCTTGAATTCTAATAATGACATAATCGCCATCATTTACCCCAGCATTTATCATACTTTCGCCACTTGCTTCTAACACATAGAAACTGCCTTTACCTAAAATTTCGCTTGAGATTGATAAATAACCACGAATGTTTTGCTCGGCAAACATTTTCTCACCACAAGCTATCGTTCCAACAATAGGCAACTGTAGTGTATTCATTCTTTTTAGCATTGATTTTGTCATTATACCTCTACTTCCAGATTGTCTTTCGATCATCCCCTTGCTTTCCATTTCTCTAATGTAATTTCCAATACAAGTGTGTGTAACATTAAATCGGTCTGCAATTTCTGTTTGTGTAGGTGTTCTTCCTTTCTCGCTAAAAACTTGGTCGATGAATTCTATAATGTTATTCATCAAATCTATGCTTTTTGAACGCATAAGATTTTTCTCCTTTTGTTCTATCGTTTCATTTTTGCAACGATAGACTTATTATAGAATATACACTTTACAAAGTCAACCCTTAAATTCAAAAAAATTAAACTTTATTCATTAGGGTGGCTCTTTTTTTGTCGAAGTTTGTTTTTTCTGCTTTTCGCTAATGATTTCTTCAAATAATTCTGCCAAAAGTTCTAAATCACTCTTGCTCATTAGTGCAAAATCAAAGCCAATTTTGTTTTTCATTCAGCACTCCTCCTTTCATTGCGCTCACTCTACAACATAAAAAGAAGAATGTATGATTTCTAAATGCTTACTTTACGAGCATTATTTGCTTACTTTATGAGTTCTACCTACGGACAAAAGGCTTACTCTATGAGCCACAAACTAATTGTTCTTATCTGTTTCACTACCCTCCTTTGTCTTTGGGTGGTGTTTTGTTTTTTTTCGGCGAAGATGTTATCAGAGCTTGTATGTTCTGTCAAATGGAACAAAAAATGTCGCTTAAAATTGAAAAGTTAAAAAATAATTAAGCAATATTTTTTCTTCCTTGAAACTCCAAAATAAAAGACACTTCAATCTTTGACAGCCCCTCCAATCCCTGATTTTTTCTTTGGTGTCGAAAAAAAAGTTCGACAAAGGAGGTTAATTATGTTTAGTGAACAATTAGAGCAAATAGAAAATGCTAGTTGTAAGTTTGCAGTTAGTATGTTGTCCTTTTCTATTAAGCCTACTATGCCTACATTGTCAACATATAGTAAGCCTAGGCTCAATTACAATTCCGAGAAACATAGTGTACCTTCTAAGAAAAAAACAGAAATGGAGGTATTTTATGAAAAAGGCAGTTATCTATACCAGACACATCACTTATAGGCAATATGAAGAGCCTATACCTGAACAAATGAGAATTGGTGAAGATTATGCAAAAGACCATAATCTTGAAATTGTTGGTCGCTATGCTGACTTGTGCGTAGAAAAACAACAATACTATATTGATTTTGAAAATCTTAAAAACAGATGTAGAAAGAAAGAGTTTGACTATATTTTGATTTGCACTCCCCTTGCCTTAGGTAGAGGCTATAACAAAATTAAAAGATTTGAAAACTTTATAAGCAAGTATGGAATTAAAGTTATCAGAGCTTATTCTAAACAACAAGACTTAAACGATTTACTTGATGCTTTAGAAGATGCAATGAAATATTACAAGTCAAAAGAGGTGCGTAAATGAAAACAGCAGTTGTATATGCACGATACTCTTGCGATAGACAAAATGAACAATCTATTGACGGACAACTTAGAGTTTGCAGAGATTATGCAGAGAAAAATGATATTTTTATTGTAGAAACTTACATTGATAAAGCAATGTCAGGAACGAACGATGATCGTGAGGCTTTTCAAAGAATGTTGAGAGATAGTGATAAACAAAGTTGGGACAATGTACTTGTTTATAAACTAGACCGATTTTCACGAAATAAGTATGAAATGGCAATACATCGAAAGCACTTAAAAGACAATGGCATCAAACTTATATCTGTTATGGAAAACATACCAGAAGGACCTGAAGGAATATTGCTTGAAAGTTTGCTTGAAGGTATGAATCAATACTACTCTGAGGAATTATCACAAAAAACAAAGCGTGGTATGAACGAAACTAGAATTAAAGGCAATTTCATAGGTGGTTATCCAAACTATGGCTATGAACGAGATGGTGCAAAATTAAAGATAAATCAAGGTGAAGCCGAAATCTTAAAGCAGATTTTCAATGACTATGCTAATGGCAAAAAAGTATGCGATATTGCAAGAGAATTAAACAACAAAGGACTTACTAATAAAGGCAATGTATTCTTAAGCACTACTATATACAACTTTTTAAGGCAAGAAAAATACACCGGCATCTACCGAGTTAATGGTGAAGAGTTTGACAAAATATACCCACCTATCATTGAAAAGAATATCTATGAAATATGCAAGAAAAGAATAGATGCAAACAAATATGGAAAGCATACAAACAGAGTTCCTTTCTTGCTTAAGGGCAAAGTATTTTGTGGCTATTGTAATGCTCCCCTAACTTCTAACTCTGCTCAAACTTATGGAAAGACTGAGCCGATAAGATACTACAAATGCAAACATCCAAAAGATGAACATTGCAATAATCAAGCAATTAAAAAAGAAGTGTTGGAAGAAATAGTCAATAAAGCAATACTATCTTTGCTGCCTCACTCTGAAAACATTTCTTTGCTAATAAATAAAATCGTAGAAGTCCACGAAAAAAGAATTGGCAAATCTTCTACTCTTAATGTTTTAACTGCCGACTTAAACGATGTAAATAAGTCTATCAAAAATATGCTTGTTGCTATTGAAAACGGAATATTTACAACCTCAACAAAATCAAGATTGGAAGAGCTGGAAGGCAAAAAACGAGAGTTGGAAGAAAACATAGCAAGAGCAAAAGCATCAAGACACGCACATATTACTCAAAAAGAAATTGCTAACTACTTCAAATACTCTTTGGAACAATGCCCTCAAACAATGATAAATTTCTTGTTAAAAAGCGTTAAGGTTTACAAAGATAAAATTGAGATACTTTTCAATTACACAAGAAAAGAAGAGTTTGATGAAATGCCAGAAACAATAACATTATTTACTGAAAAAGTGGTTACAGAACGAAGAACTCGTGGAAATGGCGTAATAACAAAAACACAAGAATATACGGTCTATGTGCAAGTTTAATATATAAATATATTAAAAAAAGCCCTGAAAAGGGCTATTTTAATGGTATTTTAACTCTTGCTTGGGGTTATCTAAACGCCCCCCAGCTCTTTGGCAAGTGGTTTGGTTCATTTTTTTATAAAAAATTTTAGAAAAGTTTGCATTATTTATAAATTTATTACATATTGCTATTATAATTATTAAACAAAAATTATTCAACTGATTTTAAGGATTCTATCATATTTACTTTTTTTACTTTGATTAAACAAAGCGCAGTTGTTGCAACAATGGTTGCAAATACAATTAAAAATGTTAGCACAAAACTTGGAAAGGTTAAATGATACAAAAAGTTCATGATTTCTACCCTATTAATTTTTAGCACCAAAACAAGCAATGGATAGCCAAAGCACATTCCGACCGCCGTTCCCAAAGTTGCCATAAACAATATTTCAAAAAACAGCGAAAGCGTTATTGTAAAAATATTTGTTCCGATAACTTTTAGTGTTGCGATTTCTCTTATTCTTTCTTTAACAATCAAAAAGATTAAATTCAATAGAACAATAATCGCAAGCAAAATTGCAAAAGTTTTTAATGTTGCCGTCATCAAGTCAATTGAAGAAATCTGTTGCATTATTCGTTCTTTGACCGCATTCATTGAATATGCGCTGTCCGTTCCATTGATTGAGTTAACATAAGCAACCGCTTCCGCACTCGGATTTAAGCACTTTATCCAAACGCCCTTTGTTGCAAAAATATCGCTTATTTCAAGGTCTTGCGCAACAAAAATTCCATTTGTGGCAGAGGTATCAATGAGCTTGGTTATTTTTAAAGAAAGTAATTTTCCGCCCACAGATACATTTACACTGTCATTAACAGAGACTTTTAGTTCGCTCGCTATTGACCTAGACAAACACACCTCACCAACTTCTAAAAATATTCCCGACAATTTTGAATGGGGCTCTATTACAAATAATGATGTGTTTTTAAAATTATCATTGGCATTTAGCTCTGCATAATATTTGTCTTGCTTTTCATAAAACTCCAACCCATCAAGGCGATTTAGATTATCCAAAAAGTCTGCTTTTGTGTAGGTGCTGGTTATGTCATATTTAAGCACCTTTCCAAAGTCATTATTAATGCTGTGGTTTAATGTATCATTAATTCCAAAGCCACAAAGCAAAAGCGCCACACAGCCCGCAATTCCAATGGTAGCCATAACCGTTCTTACAGGTTTGAGTTTAACATTTCTTGCCGCCATTTTTACAGAAAGTGGAAGCTTATTTTTTTTGTTTTTGCTTTTTAATTTTACATTTATATTTATATCTTGCCTTAAACACTCGATTGGCTTTTTATGCAATATTTTGTGACATACAATAAGCGAAACCAAATAGCCCAAAGTGGTCATTCCAACCAGCACCAATAAAAGCCAAAAAAACGGAATTTTCAAATTTATATAATCGGGCGGAAGGCTATAAACCAAATTGTATTTTATAAACATAATTTTCGGAATTATTAGCATTCCCAAAATTATGCCGACAATGCTTCCGATAAAGCAAAGCACTCCGCCGTATTTTGAGTAATAATTCAAAATTTTTTTATCGGGAATACCAATTGATTTGAGCGTTCCTATTTTTGATTTTTCTTGCAAAACAAGTTGGTCTATGGTTGTAACAATAACTAAAATTGAAACAATTAAAAATATTACAGGAAAAACATAAATCATTTTTTTGGATTGACTGATTTCCGAACTGAGCAAAACCACAGACTCTATTTGTTCTCTGCCAAGCATATAAACAAGGTTGCTTTCTGCCATGCTGTAATAGCTTTCTATTTTGTTGTTTAAACTTTCAACATTATTGGCTTTTAACAAAATCTGATTATAAGGAATTTTACTTAGCTTTACAACACTTCCCGCTTTTGTTAATGCATAGTTTAGCCCATTCAAAAAATAATTTTCGTCAAAATAGAAAGGCCAAGAAGAATAAGTATCGGCACATTCGTCCAAACTCATTGTTCCCGTTATAACAAATTCCAATTCAAGTGGAGTGGCAATTCCGAATTTGGAAGCATCATAAGTTATACTTATTCGGTCAACTCCAAACTGAATCTTTTTATCTTTTGCAACATTCTTGTCAATTAAACAGCCATAGCCTTTTTCGATTTTTCCGCTTTCAATAAACGGATTAGAAATCTTTCCGTCGCCAACATAAATTTTTGCATTATTCTGAATTTCTAGGTCTTGAAATCTTACCGAGGTTTCAAGATAAAATCTTTTTGCAAAGTCTTTTATATCACCATTTGATTTTAATGAAGAAAAATATTCTTCGTCTTCTTTTTTTACCCCGTCAACAAATAGCCAAGTATCCGCCAAATTCGTATCTTCAAAATAATGCGAAATAGAACTGTTCAAAGTTGCCGAGTTTGTGATAAAGCCCGAAAGAAGCATTGTGCAAAGAAGCACAATAAAAATTACGGACAAAAATTGTTTTAAATTGCTCCGTATGCTTCTTGTTGTAAGCTTTCTGAAAATTTTATTTATCACAAATCAATCTCCTCAATCAATTTTGGATTTTTTTGAAAAACGTCACTTACAATCTTTCCGTCAGAAAGTTTTATTACCCTGTCCGCAACTTCTGCGATTGCAGAGTTGTGAGTAACAACCACAATAATTTTATCTTTGTTTTTGTTTATGTCCATCAAAAGTTTAATAATCATTTTTCCTGTTTTGCTGTCAAGTGCACCCGTTGGTTCGTCACAAAGAAGCACCTTAGGATTTTTTACAATTGCTCTTGCAATAGAAACCCTTTGCTGTTCTCCGCCAGATAGCTCTGACGGAAAATTATTTTTGCGCTCAGACAGCCCCACTTTTTCAAGTGCTTCTTCTGCAAGCATTCCGCCCGGAAGAACCGAAAGTTCAACATTTTCAAGAGCCGTTAAGTTTGGCATCAAATTATAAAATTGAAAAATAAATCCAACAACTTCTCTTCTATATTTTGCAAACATTTTTTCAGAAAGACTTGTTATATCAACGCCCGCAATATTAATGGTTCCGTCGCTTACCGTGTCCATTCCTCCGACAAGGTTTAAAAGGGTTGACTTTCCGCTTCCACTCGCACCCAAAATAACAACAAATTGCCCCGCGAAAAGTTGAAGCGAAACTTCGTCAAGCGCCTTTATTTCCGCCGATTCTCCATAATATTTTGACACCCTTTGAACAGTGAGAGTGCCGACATAATTTTCATCAAAAATGAGTTCTTCCTTTTTCATATTAACCTCAAATTCATTATATTATTTTTTTGCGCAATTGTAAATAATTTTTTGTGGCAATAAAAACTTAATTGTAAAAGAATTGTAATATTTAATAAATTTTTACACTTTTACAAATTTTGATACATAAACTAGCTTGTAGCAGATAATTTTTTGCATAATTAATTTTATAATTTGAACATAATAAGAAAGTAAAACAAATTATTTTATAAATAAAAATTACCAACCAAAACAAGTTTATTTTGTTTTTGATTGGTAATTAATTTTATTTTAAATAATGAAATTTTATTTTTATAAATCGTCTTGATCTTGAACAGGCCGTTCATAATCAAGACACACTCCGCTGTAACTTCCGTATGGGTCAAATTTGCCTGGCTTCCAAATTTTTTTCAAGGCTTCATTAAATGCTTTGTTGTTGATTTTTTTTATATTTTTTTTCATATTTTGCTCCATTATTTTTATATATTTTTCGACATTATTCTTAGTATTTGTAAATTTTGAAAAATTATAAATAAAATCAAAAATTGTTTTTAAAACTTTAATAATTATCAAAAAAGCATTGCAACAACAAACAAAAAATGTGTATAATAAACTTACCTGCTCCACTAGCTCAGCTGGATAGAGTAACCGGCTTCGAACCGGTCGGTCGGGGGTTCGAATCCCTCGTGGAGCACCAACTATATTGTATAAAAAGTCTTTTTTTAGAAAGACAAATCCATACTGCATGCAGTGGCGAAGAATAAATTTTGACACTGTATACAGATTGTAAGGAAAGATAGATATAAAATTTTGAAAGAAATAAGAAATTGGTGTCTTTTCTGAAATGATGAAATTTTGATTTTTTGATAAAATAATCAAAATATTAATAGAAAGCAAAAATAAAATTTTGATTTTGCGATAAGAAGATTTGATTTCCAAGAAAAAATCAAGAGTTATTGTTAATTAATTAACATATTTTAAAAGGAGAAAAATGAGGATAGGAATATTAACAAGTTTCAAAGAATGTTGTACAAAAGAAGACTATATAATTGCAAAATCTTTTGCGGAAGATGGACACAAAGTAGATCTATTAGATTTTCCAATTCAATTTGAATTTAAAAATGTTTATGATTTGATTATTTTAAAGAATGCATGGGATTTAAACGAAAATACATACAAAAATTACTTTAACGAATTGGAAAAATTTTTAAATAAAGTTACTGAATCTAATTGTAAGATTGTATCTTCACTTGATGGAAAGTTCAATTTTGATAAATATGGAAAAAAATATTTGGCTGAGTTATATAAAAAAGGATATAATGTTGTGCCGACAATTAATAATGTTGAAGATATTAATATTTTGCCTGTCGTAGAAAAATATATAAAAAAACCATATGTTTCTTATGATGGTTTTGATATGCAACAAATTACATACAATGATTTAGGTACTTTAACCTTAAAAGACGAAGTTTTACAACCTAAAATAAAATTTATATCTGAAGTACAGTTGTATTTTGTGGATAATCGATTTCAATATGCGTTAGAATATACACCAAGCAAGTGGCCAGAGTATCCAACTCCACATGAGCTTGTGCCAGATCAAAAATTTATAGATCAGGCGGTTGAAATCATAAATTTAAACAAAGCTAGTTGTAGTTTTAATCGAGTTGATTTTTTGAGATTGAGCGAAGATGAAATGATTATATTAGAATTTGCAGACTCTAATCCAAATTTAAGTTTGCCATTACTTTGTAAAGAAACATTAAATAAATTTTTAAAAAATTTTAAACATGCTGTTTATAAGTATACGGATAATAAATAAATCGCAAAATCAAACGAAGAAAATCAAAAAAAGATTTCGTTGTTAGTCGACACAACTAATTTCAAACTTAATTTTTTTCAAGATTTAAGTTTGAAATTTTTTTTATTTTTGTTATAATGTATTTATGGAAAAAGACTTTAATAAATTTATTGATTATTTAAAATAAATGTATTAAAGAAACTTGCTATCCAAATGTTGCACACGGTTGGAGCAAAGACAACAAATTTTAAGGAGCAAAAAATTTATGAAAAACATTGTTATAGTCCACGGCATTGGCGGAATAGAAAAAGAACCATACTTCCCTCACCTTAAAGAATTTTGTGAGAATGAGCTTGGCTTAACTGTTTTTATGCCGTCACTTGGAAGTTACAGAGAAAACATTACTTATGAAATGTGGAAAGAATATTTTGACAAAAACATTTTATCGCACATAAACAAAAACACAATTTTTGTGGGGCAATCCCTTGGCACTCAGTTTGTCGTTAAATATTTAACCGAAAAAAATCTTGATATAAAAGCATACATTTCATGTGCCGCACCCTTTGATATTAACGACCTAAAATCCTCTGCCCCAGAGCGTGCATTTTCGTTTGAACCCACCTCAAAATTATTCAAGCCAACTGCCGAGCAATTTGAAAGTTTTAAGGCAAAACCATTTCCAAAATATTCTCTGTTTTGTGATAATGATATATTTTACAATCAAGATAATTTGGAAAAGTATTCAACTGCTATCGGCTCAAAACCTATGCTTATTTACGGAAAAGGGCACTTTAATTTTGACGCAGGTGTTTTTGAGCTTAACGAGCTTGAAGACTTATTAAAACAGATAAATGATTAATTTTTTAGGAGCAATGTATGAGAATAGGAATTGATTTTGTGTTAACAAAAACAATATTAAAAAAATGAAATAATAAAAATAACACAAAGCTTTTCAACAAAAAACAGCTTGCTATCTTCAAAACAGAAGCACAACAAGCTGTTTTTATATTTTAAATAAAAAATTAAATTTTTTCGCAAAGAATAAATCCTTGCGTTTTATTTTTTGTTTTTTAAAGTTTCCACTTTTGCCCTTAAAAGCAAATAAGCTTTGTTTGGGTCATCTGTATCACTCACCGCTTGCTCCATCGGGCAAATACCATCACCCTTTCTATTTACAATATATTCCGCCAAAATATCATATTCAAATTTGATATTAAACTTATTTAATATCTCCGTGCCTGCCTTGCTTATGGTTTTTGCAAAAACCTCGGTTATTCCCGCTTGCACAAACAGCAAAGCAGCCGCCTTTCCTACAATTTTGTCGGCAACCGAAAAGCCTTTCAAATTAATATTATTTTCAATAAAATTAAGCATTGGCTTTATTCCGCTCTCTTCCGAATCATAAACCTTGTCACCACAAACAAGCACACAAGTTTTGTTATTATTTAAAAGTTGTTTTGCCCTTTCAAGATTATTCATTAGCTTCCTCTTTTTTAATAAACTTTGAAAGCACTATTGCCAAAAGCGGAACAACAGTTGCTTGAAGCAAAACTCCGAAAAGCCCTGCTTGAATTTGAGATAATACGGCACTTACCGACAAAACCGAAACACTTTCAAAAATTGCAACAAGAGCTAAGAAAGATAATCTTCCCGCAACGATTGCCAAAATCACTGCCACAAAAGAAAATGCGGAGTTTTTTGAAATCTTTTTTGAAAACAATCCCGAAACTGTGGCAAAAACAGAAAGCTCAATTATCATAAACGGAAGCCTTGCAAGAGCAGGCATGGGGCTGGCAAAAATTGCCGTTAAGCAAAAACTTACTAATGGCGACAAAACTGCGACGCCAAGCCCAAACCTCCAACCAAGCAAAACACCCGCAACAAGCACAGGCAAATACATTGGAAGAAGCATTATTCCGCCATCAGCTCCCATAGCAATGTGCACAATTTGAGGCAACACAACTGCCGAAACTATCAAACAAAGTGCCACAATAGACTTTACGGCAATTTTTGCAGTTGCACTCTTTTTAATCAAAATAGCATCTATCATAAAATAAAATCTCCTTAAAACTAATCAATATTAACAACTTCATATTCGCGAGAGCCAAGACCAAGATTATGTGCTTCTTCAACTGTGTGAATAGCGTGAAGTTTAAGCATTCTTGCAACAAGCGATGCTTTTCCTTTATCTTCTGAATTGATAATAATATCAAAACAACATTGGTCAAGTGCAACAGGGTCAAGCGAAGCAAAAATACCAATATCCTCCATTTCCGGAGCTTTTGGGTGTGCATTGCAGTCACAGTCGATTGAAAGATTGTTTGCAACATTTATATATGCCATGTTCTCTTCCCCAAAAAAGTCAACCACCCCTCTGCAAGCCTCTGCCATGCCCTCCAAAAAGCCATCTTGGTCTTCTGTGTAATTCCAAGTTTTGTCAGGGTCTTCGGTTCTTCCCACCGAATGAATCCAAGCCTTTCCGTTTTTGGAAGCAACGCCGATACTCATGTTCTTTAACGCTCCGCCAAAACCTCCCATTTGATGCCCTTTAAAATGAGAAAGCATAAGCATGCTGTCATAATTTTTTATATGGCTTCCCACAATATTATAACCTTTTAAATGCTTACCTTTTGAAATAGGAATTTTTATGTCTTCTTCTGCGTCCAAAATATCACATGGAGCAACATCCATAAATCCATGCTCTTTTATTGCTTTATAATGCTCTTCTGTATCAAAACGCCTGCCCCTGTATGCCGTGTTGCACTCAACAATTGTTCCGCCAAGCTTGCTTACAAGAGGCTCAATTAGCTTTGGATTCAAAAAATTGTGTCCACCCGGCTCTCCCGAAGAAATTTTAACCGCAACTTTGCCTTTTAGCTGTGTTTTTAATGCCTCATAAATTTTTATAAGCCCTTCACCAGATAAATCTTTTGTAAAATACACCTTTGATTTTTGCATAAGTTCTCCTTTTTTATGATTTTTAACTTTAAGTTAACATATTAATTATAACACAATCACAAAATATAGAAAATCAAATTTTGCAAAATAACAAAATATTACAAATTTATAATAAAGTTTGCAAAAATTGTCGAACTTGTGATGTTATGAAAAAATAATAAAAATTTTGTCATTTACTCTTGAAAAACGCAAAAAAGCATGATATAATAGCCACAAGAAGGGAAAGTTTTTATATAATTTTGCACTTTTTACCCATAATCAGCATTATTTTATAATAAATTAAACTGAGAGGATTTAACATGATTAAAAATAGATTTATACATCTGTTTGGAAGAGTGGCGATATTGTGCGTTATGCTTTCTGCAACAATATTGTCATTGGGCATTGAAACTCCAAAACCAAACTTTTATGTTTTTTATACAAATCTATCTAACTATTTTTGTATGCTTGTTGTTATCGCCGAAATTATCGGCACTATTGTGAAACTCAACAAAAATGACATTCGCGGAAATGAAGATATTGACGGCGGAATCAAGTTTGCTGCACTTATTGATATTTTAGTTACTTTTTTAATAGCCAACACCATTTTGTTTGACATAACCTCTGTTAGCTATTGGACAGACGCATTAAATGTTTTGTTCCATTTTGTTTGCCCTATTTTGTTTTGGCTTGATTGGATTTTATTTGCAAAACACAACAACACAAGATGGTATTATGCCTTAGAAATTTTGATATTCCCTATTATGTATATTGCATTTATTTTAATTCGTGGCTTTATTTTAGACAACATAATTGCACCTGCCGAATGGCAAGTTGTTTATCCTTATTTTTTCTTAAATGTTGCAGAACTTGGCTATAACGGCGTTGGACTTTGGGTATTTGCACTTTGCGGAGGCTTTGTAACCTTTGGCTATTTGATTTGTATTCTTGACAACATTCCAAACTATAAGCGATTTGCGGAAGAGAGAAAACTTAGAAAGATTGCAAGAAAACAAGCAAAAGCTCATTACAAGAAAGAAAAAATCGAAAACAAAGTTGCCAAAAAGCTTGAAACCAAGGCACGCAAACAAGCAAAAAAACAAGCAAAAAAAGACGAGCAAGAATCTAAAATAGAAACCTACACTGCCGAAATTGAAGCAGAAATGAAAGCAAAAGATGCACAAAAACAAGCAAAACTTGATGCGGCAAAACAAGCCAAGCAAGCAAAAATCGAAGCAGAAATTAAGGCAAAAGAAGACGCAAAACAAGCAAAGCTTAATGCCAAACAAGCAAAAAAAGATTATCATGATGCAAAGGCAAAAGCAAAACAAGTTAAAAAAGGAAAAGTTGTTTCAGAAAATAAAACCCAAAACAGCGAAACAAAAAACGAAACAACCGAAACCGAAAGATAAATTTTTTTACAATTAAAAGAGAGCAAAACCGCTCTCTTTTTTGTTTACAATTATTTCTACATTTTAATTATCGCCCTATTCTGATTTAATTTATAATAGCCAAATTTATAAATTTACAAAAATTATATGGACTTTATTTTTTTTAACTTTGTTTGCAATTACATAAACGGCATTATAATACGCAATATTCCGGCAACAATTCTTGTTGAAAGCTTTTTGTTTTGGCTGTTTTCTTCTTCAACCTTTGTGCTTACCGAAAACACATTTTCAAAGTCTTTTGTAATATCTTTCAAAACCGATTTGTCGTCTGTAAAAACTGCACTTTCAAATTGTTGATAAAAACTTCTTAAATCTATGTTTATCGAACCCACCAAAGCGCTGTTTTCCGAAATCACAAGTTTGCTGTGAACAAAACTGTTTTTCATTGTAAAAATCTTTACGCCACCCGAAATAAGTTTTTCTGCGTTGTTTCTTGAAGCAATATAAACAATTTTTTTATCGGCAACTTCCGGCAAAACAATTCTTACATCAACGCCAGACATAGCCTTTTGCAAAAGCAAATTCGTTATTGTGTCGTCAGGAACAAAATATGGAGTCATTATCCAAAGTTTTTTTGTGGCATTGCAAATTATACTTTCCACCAACCCCTTGCCTATTCTAACATTAAAATTAAGCCCGTCAACAAACGGAACAACAGTGCTTGAATTATTTTTGTCTTCCGCCTTTTTAAAATAATTTTTATAATTTACATCTTCTTTTTTAACAAATTTCCATTGCCTTAAAAATGCGAGTGTAAAGTTATCAACTGCTTTTCCCGAAAGTTTTATTCCACTATCTTTCCAATAACCGTGAAGTCGCTTTTCATTAATATATTCGTCAGCAAGATTTGCACCGCCCGTAAAAGCTACCTTTCCGTCAATAACAACAATTTTTCGGTGGTCACGAAAATTGAGAGCCACGCTAAACCTTGAAACAAGCGGATTGAATTTTCCGAACTTAATGCCTGCGTTTTTCATTTCCTTTTTTGTTTTAAAAGAAAGTGAATTCATGCTGCCAAGGTCGTCATAGATAATTTTTATTTCAACTCCTTCTTGTGCTTTTTTCTTTAAAATATCAAGAATTCTTGAAAATAATATTCCGTCTGAAATAATATAATATTCGATAAAAATAAATTGTTGAGCTTTTTCTAGTTCTTCAATAATTGAGTCAAACAGTAGTGTGCCACTTGAATAATATTTTAAATTTGTTTTTGAATAACAGTCAAAACCTCCCGCAGATTTCAAAAATTTACAACTTGCTTCAATTTGTTTATTTTCTATTTCAAAGTTGTCTGCATTTTGTTCAAATTCTTTGCTCTCTTCATAAATTTTGTTATATCTTTTTCTTGACCTATAAAAAGAAAATCTGTCATCTGACATAAAATAAATCAAATATCCAAACAAGAAAAATATCATTACAACCAAAACCCAAACCGCTTTTGAACCGCTGTTTTTGTTTGAAGACAAAATATAAATTGCCGTTATAAAGCTAAGAATCATTGAAAGACCGACAAACCATTTAAAAACCGACAACAAAAATAAATGTGCCAAAGCAAGTATTGCCACCTGCCCCAAAACCAAAAATATTATTGTTATGAATTTAAGCGGAGCAAGTCTATTTCGTTCTGTTCGAAGTTTTACTGTTAAAATGTTGTTATTAGAAACTTTTCCGCTTCTGTTGGTCTTTGAATTGGTAATTTTATCAATCACTTGTCTTCTCCTTGTAATTCTTTGTTTTGCTGCTTTGCCATTTCACAAACCTCATCAAGTTGTTTTGAAATTTTTATGGAATTTTCCTCAAAAAGCCTATCTTCTTCCCTAGACATCTTAAAAATCAAAAACAGCAAAAGTATATTTAAAAACAAACCTATCACAACAAAAATGATTCCAAAAACCACCTCAACAGTGGAAATATGGTTTAATAGTGTAACCAAACCGCACGCAAATATAAAAGCACAAAGAATTCCGAATATAAGACCAAAAAGCGCAGACCTTTTGTGCTTATTTCTTTTGTACATTTCTTCCCTGTTTATCAAAAACTCCATTTGAACTTGAAGATATTGCAAATTATCTTTATTTTTAATCTTATGAATTCTTCGCATTTCCACAACAACAATGTTTCCAAAACGCTCATGTTCGTCTTCTTTTAAAATTTCCCATGAAAAAAATTTATAGCGATTTTCCACCTCTTCAAGTTTTTCTCGCTTAACAAGAATTGTCAAATAGTCATAATTTTTATCTATCTCTTTAAGTTTTTTCATATTACAATTATTCTAAACTTTTTATAATTTTTGAGCAACAAAATTCATATATAAATAATGTTAAACAATTATATTTAATGATTTGCAATTTTAACAATTTTTATAAATATCCGAATATTTTGCATTTACATTTATTTTTTTGAATGTTACAATAAAAAAGGAGAATTTGCAATGGTTCAACTTTTGGAATTTGTAACAATAAAAAACAATAACAAGAATTTTGTGCAAAAGCAAAATATATTTTGGCACAGTTTTAACACACCTATCGGTGAACTATTTATTGAAGAAACAGATGGTTTTATCACAAAAGTTTCATTCAATAAAATGGGTATTAGCGGAAATCATTTTGAGTCTGAGTTAATTAAAAAAACAAAAATTCAAATTGACGAGTTTTTAAACAAAAAAAGAAAAGACTTTGATTTTCCAATAAAAGTTTTTGCAAGCGAATTTCAAATAAAGGTATTAAAACAACTTTCAAAAATCCCCTACGGACAAACAAAAAGCTATATGGATATTGCAAAAATGATTAATATTAAAGGTGCAAGAGCAGTTGGCAACGCCTGCGGAAAAAATCCCATACTTCTTGCCATTCCCTGCCACAGAGTAATTAATTCCAATGGAAAACTTGGCGGATTTACGGGCAAATCAAACAAAAAACTTTTTCTTCTTGAAAATGAAAATATTCAAATCAAAAAATAAGTTTTTATTTGTTATATAAAAATAACCACATTGTTATGATAATAAAACTATTAAGAATTTTGTTTGTATTCCAATACCTTTTTGTCAAAATTTTGGTTAGTTTTGCACAAATAAAATTTGACATAGCATATCAAATTTGCTAATATAACACTATATTAATTTTTGGAGATAAAATATGAAAGTAGCAATTGTAACAGACAGTAATTCCGGCATTTCACAAGAAGAAGCCAAAAGTCTTGGAATAAGTGTTATTCCAATGCCATTTTTGATTGATGGTGAAGAATATTTTGAAGATATAAGTTTAACTCAAAAGGCTTTTTATGAAAAACTTTTTGCCGGAGCCGATGTTTCTACAAGTCAACCTAACATTTACAGTGTTGTTGAACTTTGGAAAGAACTTTTAAAAACTCATGACGAGGTTGTGCATATTCCTATGAGCAGTGCCCTATCTGCCAGCATGGAAACCGCAACCACTTTTGCGGAAGAATTTAAAGGCAAAGTTCAAGTTGTTGATAACAAAAGAATATCTATCACACAAAAACAATCAGTATTTGATGCAATCAACCTTGCAAAAGACGGAAAAACAGCAAAAGAAATAAAAACTTGGCTGGAAGAAACGGGCATGAATTCAAGCATTTATATAATGCTTACTACCCTAAAATATCTTAAAAAAGGCGGAAGAATAACACCTGCCGCTGCCGCAATCGGTTCACTTTTAAAAATTAAGCCAATTTTAACCATTCAAGGCGGAAAGCTTGATAAGTTTGCACAAGTAATTTCTTATCAACAAGGCAAAAAAAGAATGATTGACCAAATTGTTAAGGAACTAGAAACAAGATTTAAAAAAGAACTAGAATCCGGCAAATTAAAGGTTGCCGTTGCATATACCCATGTGGAAGACAAAGCAAAAGAATTTAAGCAAGAAATTGACGAGGCTCTTTCAAAATATAATCTTGAAGTTGTTTTCGTTGACCCACTTTCCCTCTCTGTTTCTTGCCACATTGGCGATGGTGCAATAGCAATCGGATGCTTTATTTCCTATTAAAATTAAAAAATAATCTCTATTTGCTTAGAGATTTTTTTATTTTGTGATAAAATTTATTTATATGATTAAAAAATCAAAGAGGTTTTTATGAACAAAGTAAAAAGACTAACCAAGGGCGACAAGGTTGCAATTGTCAGCTTGTCACTTGGAATTTTAGGCGAAGCATTTGCCTCACACGAGTTAGTGCTTGGCGAAAAAAGATTAAAAGAATTCGGGCTTGAACCTGTTTATATGGAAAATTCCAAAAAAGGAATCGAATTTTTAAAAAATCACCCACAGGCAAGAGCCTCAGATTTAAAGCAAGCATTTGCAGACAATTCAATCAAGGCAATTTTTTGCGCTATCGGCGGAAACGACACTTACAAAACAGTTCCATATTTAATGCAAGACGAAGAATTTGTTTCACTTGTTAAAAACAATCCCAAAATTTTTATGGGCTTTTCAGACACCACAACAAACCATTTAATGTTTTATAAACTTGGACTTTGCACCTTTTACGGTCCGACTTTTTTGGTGGACTTTGCCGAACTAGACAGCAATATGCTCACTTACACAAAAAATGCAATAGACTATTTGTTTAATCCAAAAAATAATTATGAAATCACTTCAAGTGAAGTTTGGTATAACGAGCGCGAAGATTATTCGGCAAAAGCGGTTGGCACTCCAAGAATTTGCAACAAAGAAATGCGGGGCTATGATTTGATAAAAGGTCGCGGAAAAGTTCAAGGCGAACTTCTTGGCGGTTGCATAGATTCTTTTGGTTTGCTTTTGGGTTTAAGAGAAAGTGACGACACAAACGAAAAAGAGGCAAAAGAAATTGCCGAGCAATATAAGCTTTTGCCAACAGCCGAAGAATTTGCAAACAAAATTATGTTTTTTGAAACTTCAAATAGCAAAATCAGCCCAAATTTTTTGCAAACCATTTTGGAAGAATTAAAATCAAAAAATATCTTTAAAAATTTGGCAGGCGTCATTATCGGCAAACCTCACGACGAAACATATTATAATGAATATCGCAAGGTTATTGAAAATGTTTTTGCTGATTTCGACTACCCTATTTTATATAATCTAAACTTCGGGCACTCTGCGCCAAGAACAATAATTCCGTATGGTGCGTTGGCTGAAATTGATGCAGATAATTGCAAATTTAAAATAATTTCGTCAACAATAAAGTAAGGAGATTTTGTGAAAAACAAAAAGCAAAAAATTTTAATATTATCATTTTCTGCGGTTATCAGCCTATGCGCTTTGCTGATAACAATTTTTTGCGTGCAAAACAACATTCCTTTGCTGTTTGATTTTTCCGAAAAAATAATTGCAAAAGGTTCAAAGGCATGGCTTGGAATTTTAATAATCGCTCCCACTATTTTTGCCATATTGCACTTTGCAATAAAAAACGACTTGGCAGAGTTTGTATTTAAAATTTTGTTTTTGATTTCTGTTTACGAAATAATGCTCACATTTATTTATCTGCTGTTCGGCACACGCTTTGATGTTGGTCAATTGCCTGATATTCCACTGACTTGTTTTATTTTTATTCCGCTTTCGGTTGCAATAATCGCAGTTGGCGCAAAACTAAAATCTGCTCCTTTTAAAAGCAAACTTGCAGTTCAATTTAAGTGCACAAAAGAAACCGAATTTATTTGGAAACAAACGCACTTTTTTGCAAGCCGTGTATATCTTTTTGCGGGTCTAATATTAATAATTTGTTCGTCAATATTTTCAATGTTTTATCTTTGCTATATAATGCTGATAATTTTTTTAACAACAATTATAATTTGCAACATAATAATTTATCATTATTCAAAGTCAATTTACAAAAAATATATTTCACTTAAAACAAAACATGACAAACTTAATAACAAAACTAACTCCCCTTCAAAATAAAATTTATAATAAATTTGCACAAAGTTTTTTATTTTATTAAAATTATTGAAAATTTTGTGTAAATAGTATAATATAATAGGTATATGGAAGAATTTGAAATTCAAAATAATGAGCCTCAGCCATTTGTGCAACTAACAAACGCTCAAACAGAAAGTAACAAAAAAAAGCCTTATAAGTTTTTAACTCAAAGCGGTTCGTTTTGGTTTTTAACTGTATTCGGAATGTTTTTTATTGTGTTTATTTTTACCTTTCAAGTTTTGCTAACCCCTATCAAAGTAGTCGGGACAAGCATGCAACCCACAATAAACATTTCGGTTGACGACGAGAATGACAAAATAAAGGGCGACATAGTTTATTATTCCGAGCCAAAAAAATTAGAAACCAATGATATTATTATTGTTTCAAACACAAAATCAAACACTGACGACAAATATATTAACACCTCAGACGACGTAAGCTTTTTAATAAAAAGAATTATTGCGGTTGGCGGACAAACAGTAAAATTTTATGTAACAAGGCAAGTTCTTGCAGATAAAACAGAAAATCGTGTGCTTTATTATGATATAAAAGTTTTTGACCAAAACGGCAATGACATAAACCTTGACCAATCTTATCTAAATCAGCCAATGCACTTTACCTATGCCGAAATTGACGCCTATTCCGAAAATCATAAGGTTTTCAAACAAATATTTTATCCGCTTAAATTTGCAAAAGTCGGAAGTTCAACCACCTATCATGTTCAAGAAAATTGCTATTTTATTATGGGCGACAACCGAAATGCTTCTGGCGATAGCAGAATTTTCGGCGAGGTTGAAAAATCCGATATTGTTGGAAAAGTTCAACTGATTGTACCTTACGGAAAGTCAATCTTTTCTGCAATTTGGTCAAGCCTTTTTGGAGCAAACATTTTTTATAACACAAAATTTTGCATTTAACAAAAATTATTTAACACTTTGAGGATAATATGAAAAAAGCACTAAAAAGAATTCTTGTTTTTATTATGTGTGTTCCCGCACTGCTTTTTTGTGCGTGCCAAAATTCACCCTCCTCTCTTCCCCAAATAAATGTCAGTGGCTATTATGAAAGCGTTGGAAAAACCACACTGCTGAATGAAACAAAAAACGGATCAATTTCGCTTGGTGACTTAACCGCAACCAAGCCAAACCTTTTAACACTTGGCTCTTATGTTCAAATAGAGCTTACGGGAAAGCGAAATTGGCTTTATAAAATGTATATTGATTATGTAACCTTTTATGTTTATACCAACGAAGCAAGATATAGCGAAATGATAGTCAACCTAACAATTTCAAACCTTGCCGACGAAGATGACCGCACTCACCCGTCAAAGTTTTCCGCTCCCGCAAGATTTATTCCACTTGCAAACGGCGCAACACTTTGCACAATAAAGGTAGGAAAAGTAGTTGCCAACGCCACCGACGCATCTTCTGACTCAATGACAATAGATATTTTAAATTCGGTAAACAACACTGTTGCGGACAGCAACGGAAACCCAACAAGTTTCAGATGGACGGTTTATGGACTCACCATATATGGCGAAAGCCGTGCATACTCAAAATAAACTACAATCTGCATATGACAATATTAAAAACAAAAGCCTTAGGCACAAACCTAAGGCTTTTTTGTAAGAAATTTGATTATATTATTTTAAAGTAAATATTTCTATAACATATTACATTTTTAGTTTCTTATCCAATATTTCATTCTATGCGTAGAAATCAAATAACTTGCATTCGTATTAGGGTCACTTAGCACCAAATTTGTTCCGCTAGTTGCCGTTGATGTGAAAGTTACAAACCAACCATTTTCATTTTCGAATTTAACAGACGTTAAATTACTACAACCATTAAATGAATTTTTTCCAATTTTTTCCAGACTTGACGGAATTATTAATTCAGTTAAATTAGTGCAATTTTCAAAAACATTTTCTCCAATTTCTAATAATCCTTCATTAAGAGTTAATTCTTTTAATGCTGTACATCCACCAAAAGCACCATTACCAATACTTTCTACCTCAGATGGAATAACTATTTTAGTTATATAAATACATCCATTAAACGCCCCATTTTCTATTATTCTCAAATTTGAAGGTAGAATCGTATTTTTTAAACTACTGCATCCATTAAAGGCAAGCCCACTTATTTTTATTACGCTATTAGGAATAATCACTTCTTGTAAATTACTACAATTATGAAAAGCTTCATAACCTATTAATTCAACACCTTCTTCAATTTTTACACTTAATATGTTTTTATTACTTGCAAATTTATTTAAATTTTTTATATCTACATCTTTAATGCCATAAACCTTTTTTCCTTGGTATGTGGCTGGGATTGTTATGTCGGTTACTGTATTATCGTTAAGACCCGTTACTAAATAACCATCATTATACGCTTCATAGTTTAAATATAAAATATCTTTTACGGCTTCTTTGGTTAAGTCAAACACATAATATTCGCCTTCTTCTGTTTTTACATAACCTTCTAAAAAATGATTAGAATTTACATCTGCTACTGACTTAGAAACTTTTACAGTTGTAGCTTTGTCTAGAAGTTTACTATCAAGTTCTTTGCTTGTTATCATATTATAAATTTCAGCACTTTCTATTGTGATATTGGTCAAATTATCACAACCATTATATGCCCATTTATCTATACTTTCAACACCACTTGGAATAGTAAGATTAACTAAATTAAAAGCATCATAAAATGCATTTTCACATATACTTGTTACAGACAGTGGAATAGTATATGTTGTGTTTTCTTTACCAGCTGGATAACAAATTAATGTGGTTTTATCTTTATTAAATAAAACTCCATCTTCATCACAATATTCTTCATTGTTATTATTTACAAAAATATTAATTAGCTTTTTATTATTACAAAATGCACTATAGCCTATACTCAATACGCTTGATGGAATATTTATACTAGTTAAACTAATACATTCTGCAAATGCAGAATCTCGTATATTAATTAATCCTTCAGATAAAGTTACTTTTTCCAATTTATCACATTGAAAAAATGCACAATTATCAATATCTGTTACACTTGATGGAATTATTATCTCTATCAATCTACAACCTTCAAATGCCCCATAACCAATTATCTCAATACCATCTTCTATAATAATTTTTTGAATTTTAGCATAATCAAATGCACTATCGTCGATTTTATAAACCTTTTTTCCTCGATAGGTTGCTGGAATTATTATTTCTGTTACAGTTTCGTCATTAAGCCCTGTTACCATATAGCCATCATCAAATGTTTCAAAGTTAAGGTATTTTATTTCTGTTTTCTTTAAATCAAATACATAGTAATCACCTTCTATCACTCTTACAAAACCATCAAAGTAAGTGTTCATATTTGTATCAGCTATTTCAATTGGAACTTTTACGGTTGTAGCTTGGTCTAGAATCTTGCTTTCGTGGTTTTTGCTTGTTATTGAATTATATATTGATTCACTTTCTATTGTTATTTTTGTTAAATTTGAACAATAATCAAACGCATTAGCCCCAATGCTTATTACACTGCTTGGAATTGTAATTTCTTTCATTTTATTAAACCAATAAAATGCATAATTTCCGATAGTTGTTACACTATCTGGAATCGTTATATTTGTTAAATAATAATTATAATAAAATGCTCCTTCTTTTATATTAGTTACACCATAAGGAATTGAATAAGTAGTTTGAGTTTCTGAATTTTTAGGAGGATAAAAAACTATTGAAGTTTTATCTTTATTAAATAACACACCGTCCTCACTACAAAATGCTGTGTTGTTTTCGTCTACAAAAATATTTGCCAAACTGCTACATCTGAAAAACACACCATTTCCTATACTTTCTACACCTTTTGGTATGAATATTTCTCCAAATCCGCAGTCTTCAAAAGCATTATCTCCTATGCTTAATAAAGATGTTGGCAAATTAATTTCTTTTAATCTATATAATCCATAAAAGGCTTCCATTCCTATACTTTCAACACCTTCATTAAAAGTTAAGCTAGTTATTTGGTTACAAGCACTGAATGCAAAATTTCCAATGTGTTCAACTTTTGCAGAAAAAGTAACACTTTTTATATTTAATTTATCATAAAAAGCTCCATTTCTTGTATTTTCTCCGTCTTTCACCCCATAAACCTTTTTTCCTTGATAGGTGGCTGGGATTGTTATATCAGTTACGCTGTTGTCGTTGAGGCCGC
>CAQFKO010000002.1 GCA_948787875.1 uncultured Eubacteriales bacterium | reverse complement strand
TGGGTAATAAAAAATAGGCTTGCTTTTGAATTGCAAACCTATCTTATAACAACAAATCAAATTTTTCTTTGATTGGCAATTTTTGTTTACCACAACAATACTTGTTATTATCGAAGCAGTAATGGTAAAAATTTGAATTATAACAAGCAAAACCAAAAGAAGAATAATTGCTGTTGCACTAATAGTTGCCCCTGGGAAAGACGATTGAATGCTTAAATTAATCAAATTCATTATAGCTTGGCTGTTTGCGGGTGAATAATAAATTATAAATAATGACAACGCAAAAATAACAAATGCAAACAAAAGTTGAATAAGTGCAGACAATAATTTTGAAGCAAAAATTTGGTTTTTTGTAACGGGCAAAGTGTGCATCAAATAACTTTCGTCACCATATAAATCTTTTTGAAAGCCGACAAATATTCTGATAAAAGGTTGAAGCAAAACATTCACCGCAAGCGTAACCGAAATAGAAACAAATATCACATTCAAAATAACAAAAAACGCTCCCGAACCAATTCCCACAAGCCTTGTAACCGAGCAACTGATTAAAGTGATTAATGCAAGAATCCAAAGCCAGCTGAAACTTCGTTTTAATTCATATTTTAAAAGTTTATTTAACATAAAATTTCCTCCTGAAAATTTCATCAATCGAAGCATTTTCTTTTGCTCTTAATTTATCTGCCTCGCCTTGCATAACAATCTTGCCGTTATCAATCATAACAACTTCATCCAAAATTCTTTCAATATCGTAAATCATATGAGTTGATATCAAAAGTGTTGCATCTTCGTTAAAGTTTTGCAAAATAGTATCTAAGATATAATCCCTGCTTGCAGGGTCAACTCCGCCAAGCGGTTCGTCCAAAATATAAAGCTTTGCCTTTCTGCTCATAACCAAAACCAACTGAACTTTTTCTTTCATACCCTTAGACATTTTTGAAAGTCTTACATCTTTGTCAAGTTCAAGGTCTAACAAAAGTTTTTCCGCCTTTTCTCTGTCAAAATCCGCATAAAAATCTTCAAAATAATCAAGAGCATCTTTTACTTTCATTTGCTGGTTAAAATAAGTGCGCTCAGGAAGATAAGATATAATTTTTTTGCTCTCCACCCCAACTTTTTTGCCTTCAACCAAAACTTCACCGCTGGTGGCAGTCAAAAGGTCATTTATAAGTTTAAATATTGTTGTCTTTCCGCTTCCATTTTTCCCAAGCAGACCAACAATCTTTCCGCCTCCAATAGTTAAATTAACATTGTCCAAAACAACTTTTTCTCCAAAACTTTTGCTTAGATTTTTAAGCTCCAACAATTCACTCATCACTACCCTCCAAATTATTAATAATTTTTATAATCTCTTTTTTTGTAAGCCCAAAATTTTTCATACTAAACAAAAAGTCTTGAACCTTTGCCTTAACTTCATTTCGCCTGACATTTTGAACAACATTTAAATCGTCAGAAACAAACTTGCCGTTTGTGCGATCGGTATAAATCAGCCCTTGCTCCTCCAACTCATACAATGCCTTTTGAACTGTGTTTGGATTCACTTTATAAAGTGCAGAATATTCTCTCACCGAATTAAGCTTTTCTCCCGCTTTAATCCTGCCACTTACTATTTCATTTTTAATAATTTCGGCTAATTGCAAAAATATCGGCTTATCACCCAAAAACTTGTACGTCATAATTCTCCTTTGTTTACTGTGTTACTTAACTAACACAATAGTACAACATTATTATATTATTGTCAAGTAGTTTTTAGAATTATTTTTATTAAAAAAAATCACGCACGAATTTACTTTGGCGTAAACGAGTGCATGACTATATTTTTTTCCCACACGGCGAAAATTGTGAAAAGAGCGAGACTCAAAAAAAATTCTAGGCAGGAGTGTACAAATTAGTACATGACTGTCTAGAACTTTTTTTAGAAACAAAGCTATTTATGCAATTTTCGCCGTGTGGTTATTTTTTAAGTTCGGCAAAATACTTAATAGTTCTCACCATTTGAGATGTGTAAGAATTTTCGTTATCATACCAAGATACAACTTGAACTTGATAAAGGTCATCAGAAACCTTTGTTACCATAGTTTGAGTAGCATCAAAAATTGAACCATAGGTGCTTCCGATAATATCGCCAGAAACAATTGGGTCTGTGTTGTAGCCAAAAGAATCAGATGCTTTTGCTTTCATAGCAGCATTGATTTTTTCAACAGTAACATCTTTTCCTCTTACAACAGCAACAAGAATTGTTGTTGAGCCTGTTGGAACAGGAACACGCTGAGCAGAACCAATAAGCTTTCCATCAAGTTCAGGAATAACAAGACCAATTGCCTTTGCTGCGCCCGTAGAGTTTGGAACAATATTAACAGCAGCTGCTCTTGCTCTTCTTAAATCGCCTTTTCTGTGTGGTCCGTCAAGAAGCATTTGGTCGCCTGTGTATGCGTGAACAGTAGTCATGATACCCGATTCAATAGGATATTTGTCATTAAGAGCCTTTGCCATTGGTGCCAAACAGTTTGTTGTGCAACTAGCAGCAGAAATAATATTGTCGGTGCTCTTTAATGTTTTTTCGTTTACAGAATAAACGATTGTTGGCAAGTCTTTGCCTGCTGGTGCAGAAATTATAACCTTTTTTGCTCCCGCATTAATATGTGCCATAGACTTTTCTTTTGAGCAGTAAAAACCTGTACATTCAAGAACAACATCAACGCCAAGTTTTTTCCAAGGACAGTTTGCAGCATCTTTTTCCGCATAAATTCTAATCTTTTTTCCAGCAACGGAAATCCAGCCTTCTGCCTCACCTTCTTCCGATGATTTAACTTTGCTTGCAAGTTCATAAGGACCTTGTGCAGAATCATATTTTAAAAGGTGTGCCAGCATTTTTGGGCTGGTAAGGTCATTGATAGCAACAATCTCATACCCCTTTGCACCAAACATTTGCCTAAATGCGAGTCTTCCTATTCTTCCAAATCCGTTAATTGCAACTTTTATATTTGCCATAAAAAATCTCCTTTAATTTATTATTTACAACTTGATTTTATACCATTCAAAAAAATAAAGCAAACATTATTTTTAAGTTTACAATTTTTTTACGAAAATATATAATAATATATGTAAAGTAATAAATTAATGTTATGGAGGAAAATTTATGTCACTCACTAATACCAAAAAAATGTTTGAGCATGCATTAAAAAAAGGTTATGCTATTCCGGCTTTTAATATTTGCAATATGGAATCTGCACAAGCGGTTGCAGAGGTTGCGGGAGAAAAAAAAGTTCCCGTAATAATATCTGTTTCCGAGGGAGCGGCAAAATATGCCGGCTATGACTTTGTTCATGCGATTGTGGAAACCGCTTCAAAACACTATAAAAATGACATAGCTTTGCATCTTGACCACGGCAAAAGTTTTGAGGCTTGCAAAGAAGCAATAGATGCTGGCTTTACCAGCGTAATGTTTGATGGTTCTAGCCTTCCTTATGAAGAGAACATTAAAATCACAAAAAAAGTTGTAAGTTATGCCCACAAAAAAAATGTTACGGTTGAAGCCGAACTTGGCAAAATTATAGGAACGGAAGATATGGTTCACAGCACAACAGAAAGTTTTACCGACCCCGAAGAAGCCTTAGATTTTGTTATGCGAACAGGTGTAGACAGCTTGGCAATTTCTATCGGAACGGCACACGGCATCAATAAATCAATAAAAACCCCCGTTATTCAATATGGCGTTATAGAAAATGTTCACAAAGCCATTCCTAACACTCCGCTTGTAGCACACGGTTCAAGCACCGTTCCTGCAAAGTGGGTAGACACCATTATTAAATTTGGCGGTGAAATCAAAAAAAGCCAAGGCATTTCTGAAAAAGATATTGAAAAAATGAGCAAAACCGCAATCTGCAAAATCAATATGGACACAGATTTAAGATTGGCTCACACCGCAGGCGTAAGAGAAATGCTTTCAACGCACCCAGAAAAATTTGACCAACGTGACTATAACAAAGCAGGAAAAGAAAATGTTAAGTTGCAAGTTGCACACGCAATAAAACTTACTATCGGAAAATAATTTTTTGCAACACCGATTTTTAACAAAACAAAAAACTCCACTAACTTTAGTGGAGTTTTTTATTTATAAATTTTATTTAGAATAAATATAATAAATGCATTAATTAGAAAAACTTTTTAACGCAGCGTGTAAACATAATAATCGCCACTTTCTGTAACCTTTGTGGCATATGATTTCAAGTTTTCATTAGTTCCGGTATCTGCACTCTTTAATACCCTTATAGATTTACACATACCCAAAGATGTTTGATTATAATAATATTCACCATTGAGATTAAGCACTTTATATGCTACAATTAATGATTCATACACTTCTGTACTATTAATAACCAATTGGTCTGGATAAGATGATGCATTTTCAAAAGCTTTAGGTGAAATATATTTTAATGAAGAAGGCAAAATAACAGAACTCATAAATTGAAGACCCATAAATGCATAGTCCTCAATAATTTCAAGACCTTCATTTAAAAACATATAAGCATTTACTGATGAAATTAATCCGTTTGCGCCAGCAAACCCATATTTATTTACCTTTTTAACACTACTTGGCAAAGTAAACTCTTCCATAGTGCTTGTTCCTGTTTCAGGATCATTTTTAAACACAGGGCTACAACCTTGAAGACTATATGCACCGATATTTTCAATTAAACCGTCATCAGGCAAATAATAATTTTGTTTATCAAGCACAGCAATCAATGTTTTTGTTTCTGTATCAATCAAACAGCCACATTCATTGCCTGCCAAATCTTTTGTGGTATAACCCGCATTGACTTTACTCAAAATAATGTTACAATTTATTCCGGCAAATGCTCCGTCTTCAAAAACAGTTACTGAACTTGGAACAGTCAATAATCCAATGCCACTGTTGTTAAACAAAGCAAACCCGCAAATCTTTTTTATTCCCTGAGGAATAACAAAGTTAATCATATCTGAACCATTCATATAATCGTGGAATATCTGATTAAAGAACGAATTAGATGCAAGCACTTCAATTGAACCGTCATCAAACATAGTTCCAACTAGTTCAGCAGTGAATATAAGAGTTTTTGTGGAAATATGAATAATACAATTTCCTTCATTACCCGCTTTATCTCTGCTAGTGAAATATTTGTTATTAGGAGAAACTTCAATATTTTTTGTTGAAAGCATCATATTGTTCATATCAATAACAAATGCTCCATCTTCAATAACTTCAACAGATTCAGAAATATAAAGTCTTTGAATGACAGAGTCGCCAAAACAATTTTTCTTAATAACTTTTATGCAATTAGGAATAATAAGGTCAGACATTCTGCAACCCATAAAGAAATATTCACCAAGCACCTCAACAGAGCCATCTGTCGGACAGTTAAGCGTGCTGCTAGAATAAGGAGCCGCAATTAAAGTTTTTGTGTTTTTGTCTATAATACAATTGTATTCATTTCCAGACAAATCTCTGCTGGTATAAACAGGGTTTTCAGGACTTACAACAATTTTTTCAAACCCTTCATAGAAAGGAATTGCACCAGCCTCAATCTCTGTTAAGCTTGCAGGAATATAAAGTTCAGAAAGTGCGCTGGTTGCACCGGTCGTAAATGCATTCTTTTGAAGCTTTTTGATATTGTTTCCAAAAGTAACCGACCTGAACTTGCTTAGGTCAATAGAGTTATCTGCAACCCCAACAACCGGCTTTCCATTATAGGTGTCAGGAATAACAATATCAGGCAATTTGCTATTGTAATCAGTGCCTGCAAATAAATATCCACCCTCACCATTATCAACAAAGTTAAGTTCTTCTTGACCGAACACCATTGTATAAATGCTATAACCGTCTTCCTCAGAACTTTTAATAAAGGTTTTTGAACTGTCACCAAAACTAAATGAACCATTGTCAAATTGGGTTGGAATTTTGAAAGTTGTTGCATTTTCATATAACGAACTACCGCTCATTCCTGACGGATTATAACCTTCAAAAGTAATTGAGTTAGGATCGCCCTCAAAAATTATAGTAAATATTTTAGTATTATAAAATGCACTTGCAGAAATTTTAGTAACCCCTGCCGGAATTTTAAATTCTCTAAATGCAGTATTATCAAACTCACCGTTGCCAATAGTAGTAAGAGTTTCCGGAAGTTCAACATAGTTTAACCTAAAACAATAAGTAAATACACCATTAAGTTCTGTTATATTCGCCTTTACATAAGCTTCATATAAAAACTCGCAATTTCCGAAAGCCATGGATCCAAGATTTTCTACACTCATTGGAATTTCTATTGAATTTAGCCCTGTTCCATTAAATGCAAAATCAGAAATTGTTGTCAATCCCTCATTTAATTCAATGCTTCTTAACATTAAGCAACCTGAAAATGCATTTGCTCCAATAGATTTTAATGTAGATGGAAGAATTACCGATTCCAAATTTTCACAATTAGTAATTGCCATATCAGAAATTTCTTCAACACCTTCTCTTAAAACAACCGAATTCAATTGTCTGCATTCTGCAAATAAATTCATTGATAATTGTGTAAGACTTCCTGCTATTGTAACAGTTTTAAGGCTTGAACAACCTTGGAATGCTGATTCTCCAACATACACAACTTTGTCTGAAAGTTCAAGATTAACAACTCCGGAAGAGCCCTTAAATGCATAACTGCCAATAGATTCAATACTGCTTGGCAAAATAAGGTTGTTTACACATTTAATTTCTTTAAATGCGTAATCGGCAATAGCAGTTACATTTGAAGGAATTATTGTAGTTGATATTCCTTCAATTAAGGTTGAAGAAGCAATTTCAATAATACAGTTGCTTTCATTTCCAGAAGCATCTCTGCTGGTATAAACAGTATTTCCCTCTTCAATAATAAGTGAGGTTAAATTTTTGCAATTAGGAACAATACCACTTGATGACCAAGCTGAATCCGGAGTTGACCTAATTGAAGTTACACTTGCAGGAATAACCAAAGAAGTTATACCTATGTTATCAAAAGCTCCAAGTCCAATTGTTGTAAGTGTGCTTGGCAAGTTAATAGATTTTAAATTTGGGCAATATGAAATTGCTGCATCTTCAAGAACTCTTAAATTTGAAGGAAGCTTAATAGACTTTAACCCTTCAAAACCACCTATATTGCTAAGTGCCAATACAGGCTTGCCTTCGTGTGTATCAGGAATTTCAAGTCTTGTAATTTTGTTTTGATCAAATGTATTCCAATCAACATTTGGAAATTCATAACCTGTGATTTTATAACCTTCTTCATATTCTTCATACATAAAGCTAATTTCAACTTCATATGGAAGAGTAAATACATAATAGTCGCCTTGTTCAGCTTTATCAAAGGATTCTTCAAAATATTTATTTACATATTCGTCATAAACAATTTTTGACACGCTTATTTCCTCCGCGTTTGCAATAAGCCCGCCACAAGCCTCCAAAGATGTTAAATTATTATAGATTGATCCGCTTCTTATCACAACCGTTTTTAAAGCCGTACAATTAGCAAATGCATTTTCTTCAATGCTTATAACTGTGTTAGAAATAAAAATAGAAGTTAATCCGCTGTTTTTAAATGCATTGCTTCCGATAGTTAACATTCCGTAAGAAATTTCAGCAGTCTTTAAATTGCTGTTATTTTCAAATGCTCCGCTTCTTATTCCCACAACATTTTTGCCATTATAGGTTGCAGGAATAAAAATATCCTTTACTGAGTTGTCGTTTAAACCGATAACTTCATAAGCAGTGCCGTCTGATGTTAAGTCAAAGTTTAAATAGCCGTATTTGTATTCAGCTTCATATTTTGCATAAACATTAATTGTTATGTTGTGATCCAAAATGCTGATATCGTTTATGTTTACAAAGTTTCCATCACCATTAACCCAGCCCACAAATGTATAAATATAATCGTCTTCTGCTTTTGTTGGGTCGGCAATAGCAAGGCTGTCACCATGCTCTGCGGTTATGGTACTAATTACCGTTGTTTTATCATCATCAAAGAAAACAACTGCCGCTTGGTTTTTCTCTTGGGTGTAAGTAATATTTACCTCGCCCGTAACAATCCAAGTTCCACTGCTTCCGTCGCTTATCATTTCACCGTTAACATAAACGCCTGTGATATGATGCCCAACATCTGCCGTGATTGTTATCATTATTTCGTCACCATACTTAACGCTGTCGCCATCAGAAATATTTCCACCACCTGTTCCGATAGAAACATTTTGATTAGGAATGTTAATAATATATGTTCTTAATTCTTGAACAAAATCAATTTCAACATTGCCTTTAACCACAAATGTGTCGCCGTTAACAAAACTTACACCGTTAACGGTAAACACTTTTTTAATATAACCTTCGTCTTCTGTGAAACTGATAACAAGTTGGTCGCCGTAATGAACAACACTAGACGATGTTAATGTTTCGCCATCACGTACAACGGTAACATTTTCAGGAATAACAAGACTGTATTCGTTTTGAAGTTCGGTAAACTCGATAACAATATTATCTTCCACAACAACAGTTGCGTTGTTTTCGGAAACCACGCCGTTAATCTTAAACTCACCAAGGTGGAAATGGTCTTGAAGACTGTAACTAACCACAAGTTCATCGCCGTAGTGAAGTTCGCTTTCCGAAGATATTTCTTCACCGTTTTTAGTTACGGTTATTCCCTCAGGAATTGTTACAGAGTATTTTGTATAAACAAATTCATAGCTTGCTTTAACGGTTATCTCTGATTTATGTTCATTTACAACAACATTAGACAAATCAACAACTTCACCGTTTTCATTTAGCCAACCCGCAAAATTGTATTTTCCGATCTTTGGGTCACTGAATCTGGTTGGATTTTCTTTTTTAATGCCCTTTCCATGTTCAACAATTTCAACGCCGATATTTAATCCGTCATGGTCAACATAATAGATTGTTACAGAGTTGATTTCTTCTTCAAACTCAACATTAACATTTCCGTCAACAGTAATAACTGCGTTATTTTCACACTCAGTGCCATTAACTTTAAAACTTGCCAAATGATAATATTCAGACAACGTATAAGTTATGGTTATTACATCGCCATAAAACAGCTCAGTTGTTCCGGTAATCTCTGCGCCATCTCTTGTTGCAACAACGCCCGATGGAAGATTAACAAAATAAACATCTTTTGCTTCTTGATATTCTATAACAACATTTCCGTCTGCAACAAAGCTTGCGTTATTCTCTACACTGTTGCCGTTAATCGAAAATTTTGTCATGTGGAAGCCCGCAGTTTCGGTATAGCTGATAATAAGTTCGTCGCCAAAGTGAATTTCACTTTCAGAAGATAAAGGTTCGCCGTCTCTTAAAACGGTTACTCCGCTTGGAACTGTTAAACTGTATTTAATATATTCGCTTTCAAAACTTGCATAAACGGTTAAGTTGTCTTTAATGCTTCCTAGGTCTACGGTTTCACCCTTAGAGTTGACCCAACCGCTAAACAAATAATTAAAGGTGTTGTCAGACTCTTTTGTTGGCTCACTAAATGTTGCACTTGTGTTATAATCCACAACCACTTCGCCAAGTTTTTGAGTTTTGTCTTCACTCATAAACACAACTTTATAAGTATTGATACTTTCTTCAAAATCAATCTCCAAACTTTTAACAACTGTCAAAACTTCGCCGTTTTCAAAATCTTCGCCATTAACCTTAAACAAAGTCAAATGATGCCCTTCTGAAAGTGTGTAACTGATAACAAGTTTGTCATTGAATTTTATTTCATCACCAGCAGAAAGTTGTTTGCCGTCTTTTAAAACAGTTACTCCGTCAGGAATTTTTACAACCTCATAGGTTTCGTTTATTTCTTGATAAATGACTTTTAAGTTGCCCGTAACTCTGTAAGTATTATTGCCCTCATCAGTCGCACCCACAACCGCAAAGTTAGAAACATCAAAGCCCTCACTTTCGCTATAAGTAATAGTTATCAAATCACCATAGTGCAAAGTATCGTTTGAAGAAAGCTCTCTTCCTTCAAAAACAATTTTAACATTTTGCGGGAACTCTGCAATTGTGTATTCGTTTTGAAGTTCAACAAAAGTTATTTCAACATTTCCCGTAACAACAATTGTTGCTCCGTTTTCGGAAATATCAACGCCGTTATATTTAAACTCACTCATATGATAGTGGTCTTGGAGCGCATAAGTAACAACAAGTTCATCACCAAAATGAAGAATTGTGTTTTGGTCAACAATTTCTCCATCTCTTTTAACCGTAACGCCACTAGAAAATGACAAACCGTATTCAACATATTCCAGCTCATATTTTGCATAAGCTTCAATGGTTTTGTCATGTTCCAAAATTTGCATATTTTGCAAATTCAAAACTTCGCCGGACTTACTGTTCCAACCAAGAAATTTGTATGTTCCTATTTTTGAATCAATAGGTCTTGTTGGGTCTTCTTTTTGAATGCTTGAACCATGGCTGACCGTTTCAGTTCCAATAAGAGTTCCGTCATAATCAAAATATTTTATTAATACGGTATTGATTTCTTCGTCAAACTTAATAGATACATCACCTCTAACGGTATATTGATTTTTACCTTGAATAAAGCCGTCAATAGGGAACAGCCCGTCAGTGTCGACTGCGGTGATATGATAGCCTGTTTGAGAAACTATATTAATTGTTATTGTGTCACCATAAAGAAGCGGACTTCCCGTAGAAAGTTGATTTCCTTCACTATCAATTATAGTAACGCCTTGTTGCAATTCACCCACAACAAAGGCAAGGCGTTCTTGCTCAAAAGTAACTTTAAGGTCGCCCGTAACAGTATACCAGCCCTCTGCCTCTTCAACAGCAGTAGCACCCTCAACATTGTAATTAGTCACTTTGTGACCTTCGCTTACTGTATAAGAAATATAGATTCTGTCACCATAGTGCAAGCGATTTCTTGTAGTCAAAATTTCTGTGTGTTCACCCACACCTCTTGTGATTGTTACGCCGTTTGGTATGTCGGAAATTTCATATAAATTGTATTCCGCAACCCTAAACTTTGCAAAAACTTCCATATCTCTGTCAATATCAGAAAGGTCTGCCTCTTTGCCCATGCAGTCAACCCAACCTACAAATTCATATCTGCCCACCTTGTCTGCCTCTTTTGTTGGAATGCTAAGATTTGCGTTTCTGTTATATTCAACTTCTTTTTCTTCCAAAAGAACGGTTTTTGAAGTATCAAGATATGCCCTAACCGTAAATTTCATGATGTCAAACTTAATAAAGATTTTTGTATCTTCGCCAACAAGTTCGTCATCGGCAAATCTATCGGTGCACAAAATATCTCTGTAAAAGCCCTCTATTTTATAACCCGGAACAGGAGAAGCAATCATGCTAAGCAAATCTTTTATTCTTGTGCCCTCAGAAATAGTGAGGTCTGTATCTTCAAAGCCCTCAAACTCAGAACTAATCGAAACAGTATAACCCACATTCTTTTCTGCCCCATTGTCAGAACCGCCAATACAAACAACGCTGACCGTTGCAACAATAGACGCAATTCCAAGCGCCGCACCACCCGAAATTATTGCCTTTGCCTTGTTAGTAAGCTTTTTCTTACCCTCTTCAATAATATTGTTTTCAGACATATAACACCTCATATAATTTTTTAATTATTTTTTTGCATTATTAATATAATTTTACACCAATTTTTGCATAAACTCAACTTTAAATCACTTGTTTAATGTTTTTTGTAATTTTTATTATAATTATTGATTATTTTGGATTATTTTATATATTTTTATTCTAAAATTCGGGATTGACAGTGCATGAAAAATAATATATAATTGTAATGTTAAAATTATTTAGGAGAATATTATGAAAACATTGGAAAATTCAACAAAATTAATAGAAGATTTTAATAAAAAATATGAAATCGTCAAAAACTTTTTAACACAAAATTGCAACAAACTATATATCGACACATCAGATAATGAATATTTGCCATCTCAGGCAAACATTGTTTGCAGTGACGATAATTTGAAAAACTTTTTAATTGAATTGGTGTATCACTTGCCAAGAGGAATCGTTTACAAAATTTTGGTAGATAACAACCTCAATCAAATTGCAGACAAATATAAGTTTGCAAGCATTGACAAAAATTCTATTGTTAGCATTATTTATGAAACCCTTCAACACAAAGGAGGTGTTATTAATCCAAAAAAAGATTTAATAAGATATGAATTCAAAAGTCTTTTCGACAATGTGGTAACTGATATTGCAAGCGGATGCACCACTTCAAAAAATGAATTCTCCTTATTGGAATTCGCAAATTCGGAAGAAAAAAATGTAACCTTTAACAAACTTGTAGAAGAAAACAGACTTCAAGACAAAGAGCTTTCTTCAAACCTTTTTGATGTAGCGACAGTTGCTTTTGGTCAAAACAAAACAAACGCCCCAATAGCCGTTCAACCTGCCAATAACTAAACTTGGTTTAAGGAGAAAATTATGAGCTCGTCTTATTTTAAAGATAAAGAAAATGAGTTAATAAAAAGTGAAAAATTAAAAAATTTTTATGCCGAAGAAAATAAGTTTAAATTATTTTTTGATTCTTTTGCAGAACTGTTTTACTTTCCCGAGGTTGCAACGGAAATGCAAAAAGTTTTGTTAAATGCGCTTGAACAAGAAAAACAAATTTCAAGTTATCAAACCGACCTTTATGACCCCGACGAAATGAAGATTGTTCACAAAGAATATTCAACCGTTGAAGAAAAAAATTCGGCAATAGAAAGTTATCAAACTTTTATTCTTCAAATTTATCAAATAATTTTGAAAGAAGCAGAGGCAGTAAAATACATAAAAGATAATAAAAACAATATTGTGACTTTACCCAAATTAAACAATTCAAAATACTTAGAGACGGAAATCGAAATTCAAAAATATTCGGGAGCTCAAAAACTTTATAATGCTTTTGTTAAGGGAAAAACCTTTGACACATATTTCAACAAAACAAGCCTTTTAAAATATCCAAAACTTGCACAGTTTATGAAAGATTATTTGGAAGCAAGCATTGAAATTACTAAAAAAACAACCGCCCATGTTTTGAAAGACACCTTTGATTTGGAAACAAAAAAACAAGGCAATTGGTCGTTTGGAAGTTTGGCTGTTCGCAATGAGTTTTTAAACAAACTAAAAAATGCGATTGAAAATAGATTTGAAGAACTTTTGAAAAATTCAAAGACCTCTCAACCGGGCGACGAAAACAATTAAAACATAACATTAAATTTTTAAATAAAAACGAACTTATATTAGTAAGTTCGTTTTTTAGTGTAAACTTTATTTAATAATTTTATCAAAAATTTTTAACCGCCCATGATGGCTGTAAAAACATCAACGGAAGCGTCCCTGTGATTGCTTGAACTTGGGCTTTCGCTGTCACCTTTTTTCTTTTTGCTTTCCTTTTGGTATCTTGCCTTGTTTTTTCCAAACGCAGTCAAATACATCTCTATTCGGTCATAAAAGAGTAAATATGTTTTCCGTTTAATTTATAGCTAAGTATAAGCCCCTCTTCTCCGGCACTTACCATTGCACTTATAATTCCTTCAACAGAAGGCACAGCGCCAAGCTCTTTTGCATCAATCTTTTTTTTCAAAACCTTTTAGCTTATCCAAAAACTTAACATTAACTTCCATAAAACATTCCTAAATAATATTAAAATATTATACAGCAAAACAGTCAAAAAGTCAATATTTAAGCATTTATGTCGTCAGCACTTCCCTTTTTTACAGGAATTCCATTAACAATAACATATTCTCTTTTTTCATTAATCTCCAACTTTTTAACAATTTCGTCATGAAGAGAAATGCCCAAGATTTCTGCAATTCCAACCAAATAAAGTGCTATGTCTGCCAACTCTTCCCCCACATTGTCATGCTTTTTCAGCCATGCCTCATAAGCCTCGGCAACTTCGCCATACATAAGACAAAACTCTAAATTTAAGTCTGTTACATTAAAATTGTGTTTAAGTTTGTTGTCATATGCTCTTTTTTGAATTTCTTCAAGTTCCATAATTTTCTCCTAGTTTATATGCCAAAATAAATTGGCTTGGCATTATATTATTTAGAAAGTATTTCAAGCCCATTTTCCGTCATAAGCAAGGTATATTCCCACTGAGCAGACAAGCTTTCATCTTCGGTAAAAATTGTCCAACCATCATTTTCGTCAACAAAAACGCCTGCCCTACCCTCATTAATCATTGGCTCAATGGTAAACACCATTCCCGGAACTAGCAAAATCCCTTGCCCACGCTTTCCAACATGACTTACAAAAGGGTCTTCATGCATAGCAAGACCAACTCCGTGCCCACCAAGTTCAACCACAACCGAATAGCCATTTTCTCTTGCATGGGTAGAAACATAATAGCCAATATCGCCCAAATGGTCAAAGGGTTTTAAATTTTTTGTTGCAATATCAAGGCACTCTTTTGTTACTCTTACAAGCTTTTTTGCGCGCTCGTCAACATTTCCAATCTCAAACATTCTTGAACTGTCGCCAAAATAGCCCTTAAAAATTGTTGTGCAATCAACATTAACAATATCGCCCTCTTTCAGCACCTGCTTTTTGCTTGGAATGCCATGGCAAACCACATTGTTAACCGAAGTGCAAACTGCCTTAGGAAAGCCTTCATAACCAAGACACGCCGGAATACCACCCAACTTTTTAGTTTCCTCAACAACAATTTTGTTGATATCTTCGGTTGTCATTCCTGCACGAATTTGCCTTTCTACCGCATCAAGCACCAAGGTGTTAACCCTGCAAGCCTCTCTGATTCCCGCAATTTGTTTTTCGTTTTTAATCATTTTGTGGGTTGGCACATTATTACCCTGCTTTTTTAGCAGTTCAAGTTTGTTGTCCAAAGCTTTATGACATTCTTCATAAGCCTTTCCGCTTTTGCACCAACATTTTTGTTTACTATGCATTTTTGCCCTCTACTTTTTGTTTTTTGTTTTGCCATCGTCAAAAATCATGGCAGATTTGACATTATCTAAATTTAACTCTTTGTTTTCCAAATATGCTTTTGGTTTTAAGCCAAAATGCTCACAATATGCAACAAAAATTTTCATTGCCTTAGAAAACAAGTTTTGCTTAAAAAGCCCTTGTTCTGAAATTGCCTTCGGAAAAAATACCGTTTTGATAATTATTTTAAAAGTGTTATCACTTAGCTCAAAATCCAGCCTTTCAATATCGTGATAAACCGTTCTTCCCCACTTTTTAACTCTTTTATCAATTCTATGTCTGCTTAAATCAAGTTTATCAACAAAATTAACATTCCAAGACAAGTCAAATTTAAGCATATTATAATCTTCAAATTCGTCGTGTGTTAAAATTGCACTGTAAATTTCTTTAAGTTCTCCCTTAGAAAACTCACCAAGAGGTTCAAGATAAGATTTTGCAAAATCCGCAGCCTTTTGTTCATGTCCGTTTCTGTTCCCGACTTGCTCAATATCATGAAAAAGCAAGCAAGTTTGAAGCATAAGCAGTTCTCTTTCTCTGATATCAAGCAATTTTGAAAGCCTTTCGGCAATTTTTATTGTTCGCTTTGCATGAAAAATATCGTGCCTTGACCTGTAATTATTTGCTTTGTTGCAGGCTTTGAATTTTGAAACTATTAATTTATCTTTTAAAAGTTTATCAATAAATTTCATCTTTTTCCTCATAAATGCATTATAGCACTTGAAAAAAAAACTTTCAAGCAAAACAAATTAAACTAAAAACAAAAAAGCTTAACTTTTAAACAAAAAAAGAGCGAGCAAATTTGCCCACTCTTTGTCCTTCACACACAAATTAATATTTTGCCAAAACTATTTAATTTCAACAGTAGCACCGGCTTCTTTAAACTTAGCAGCCATTTCGTCAGCAGCTTCCTTAGAAACGCCTTCTTTTACTGTGCTTGGTGCGTTATCAACCATAGCCTTAGATTCTGCAAGACCAAGACCTGTGATTTCACGAACAACTTTGATAACTGCAATTTTGTTAGCACCAACGTCTTTCAAAACTACATCAAATTCGCTCTTTTCTTCTTCTGCCGGAGCAGCGCCACCAGCAGCTGGGCCAGCAACTGCCATCGCAGCAGCTGAAACGCCAAATTCCTCTTCAATTGCTTTAACAAGTTCGTTAAGTTCAACGACTGTCATAGATTTGATTTCTTCAATAAATTTTTTTGTATCTGCCATTTTTATCTCTCCTAATAATAGATTTTTAAAATTTTGTTTGTGTTATGCGCAAATTTTTACGCATTCTTTTTAGCAATTTCACTTACACAAACAGCAAGTGAACGCATTGGGTTTGTAAGCAAACCAAGTAGCTGCGCAACCAGAACTTCTCTTGATGGAATGTTAGCTAGTGTTGTGATTTCAGCAGTATTGTAATACTTGCCTGAAACATAGCCTGATTTAAGTTGAATTTTTCCGGTAGATTTTGCACCATCAAGTGCGATTTTGGCAGGAGCAACTTCGTCAGTTTCGTGGAAAAGCACAGCGGTTGTGCCTTCAAAGTCGCTTGCAGGAAACTCGATACCAAGTTTTTCAAAAGCAATTTTCATAAGTCTGTTTTTGTATACTTTATAAACGCCGCCGGCTTCGCGAACCTTGTTTCTAAGTTCAGTTACTTGGGAAACCGTAAGACCTCTATAATCAACAAGAACAATAGATTTTGCATTTTTTGCATAAGACTCAATTTCACTTACAACTATCTTTTTGTTTTCAAAATTAGCTGACATATTCTCCTCCTATAAATACTCGTGTGAAGCATTAAAAAAACCTTATGCTCTAATGGAACATAAGGGTAGTATTTTTCCTTAACAGTTCCTCGGCAAGAAATTAAGAATTTTATAAAAACTCACTTGCTGTCTTAGGCACAAATTTTCTTAACAATATTATTATAGCTACAAATCCAAAAAAGTCAACAATATTTTTAAAAAAATTTATAAATGGGTATTGAAATTGCATATATTATATGGTATAATGTTTGAGTAAAGGAAAAAGTAATGGCAGAGAAAAAAGTTGAGTTTGTTTCAAAAGAAGAAATTAATGCAGTCTCTATTTATGAGGGCAATTTTTCTGGTGCCAAAAATACAAAGGAAATGCCTAGCAATTTCCGTAATTTCCTTAAAGATTACAAATTTAATCCGGCAAAGTTAAAAAATCAATCAGAAGATTTAAGCAATCTTTCAAACTCGAACAATGCCGATTTAAACCAAATTGCAAAAACCATAAACTATGCGATAGTTAACGGAAACTATGTTAACAAACTAAAAGACAGTGAAATTGAAAATTGGTTTGAGCCATTTGGATATGTTAATCACGAAAGATATGATGGACTTGCTCATGTTTGGTGCAAAGACTTTGAAATTATTTTTAATAACTTTGAAGTTGTGTTTAATAAACACGAAAATTGTGACCTTGGATTTGCTAATGCAGTAAGCAAAATGGACGACGATAAATTTATTAAATTATTCAACTATAAGGGCTTTGATTTTAATGAGTTTGAAAGCACTTGCGACTCAATGGACACAACCCCTGCCCTTGCTCTTGAAGAATATGTTGCAATAAAATTTTCGGAACGCTTTCCGTCTTCTTATCCGATAGACCGTAAAAATTATAAAGACGAAAGAACAAAAAAAGCTTTTAAAAGTTTTGAAAAATCGGGAGCCGACAAAAAAATTGTTGACCTTGTAAGAGAAATAAAAAACAAACAAGATATTGCACACGAGGCAACACACCTCCGTGGACACTATGGAGTTTACAAACCTGATAATAATTAAAATCACCCCTGCAACATTTTTGCTGGGGTTTTATTATAAAAAAATAGGCAGGTTGCCTATTTTTTTCTTAATTAATTATAGTTTTAATTTTTAATTATAGTTCCAAGGGTCTTCTGCAATCTTTTTACCGATATCTTCCATATTTGCGGCAAAAATTTCGTTCTCTTTTTTCATTTTTTCATAGCTTTCAGAATAGCTACTTACGTTTTCTCCATGAAGACTTAAATCCTCTTTTACAACCACGCCCAATGAAGAAAGTTTTTGTTCTGTGAACTCTTTGAAACTTGCATAAGTATCATTGTAATTTTCCGAAACTTTTTCAGCTTTTTTTAGAATTCCATCAATAACCGAAAGGTCTTTAAAACCAAGTGCTGAAAATTGTTTTTTGATTTCTTCTTTAAGAGTCGGAGCATCATTTAAGTCACTCAAAATGCTTGCATATCTTTTTAAAGTATTTGAAATTCTTTCCATAAAATTATCTGAGCTTGGCATATATTTAAGATTGTTTAAATATTCCTCACTATAACCTGCCAAAATCATGTGTACATCCACTTCTCTTAGCTCGTTTGAATAATTGGCGATTTTTTCACTAGTTGTATCTACAAACTCTTGATATAATTTTATGATTTCGTCTGGTGAAAATGTTGCATTAACTTTTTCCATAATCTGCGCCTCCCTTTATTGCCCATATTTTAACACAAAAAATATTTTTTGTCAAATTTTTAGTTTTTTGGCACTTTTAATTGTTTTGAAAATCTTTAATTTTTAATCAAAATATGCCCAAAATTTGAAATTTGCTCACCCCTCCTAACCACCCCCTCTGTGATTACACTTTTAGTATAACAAATTTATTTTAAAAAGTCACAGACCCCTGACACTTTTTTTGAAAAAAATATAAACCCAAAAACAAAGAAAGCAGTTAAAATTTGAAGAACAAAAAAATAGGTCAAATGACCTATTTTTATTTTACTCTGTAAACAACCTTGATTCCAGGACCCATGGTGCTTGCAACATTGATAGATTTGATGTATTGACCTTTTGAAGCTTGTGGTTTTGCTTTTACAATTGCATCAACGAATGTTTCATAGTTTTCTGCAAGTTTTTCAACACCAAAGCTCTTTTTGCCGATTGCTGCATGAACAATACCGAACTTGTCAACTCTGTATTCAACCTTACCAGCTTTTACATCTTTAATAGCTTTTGCTACATCCATAGTAACTGTGCCACTCTTTGGGTTTGGCATCAAACCTCTTGGTCCGAGAACTCTTGCACAACGACCAACAACACCCATCATATCAGGAGTTGTGATACATGTGTCAAATTCCAGCCAACCTTGGTTGATAATTTTGTCAATAATTTCTTCGGCGCCAACAACATCAGCACCTGCTGCTTTTGCAGCATCTGCCTTGTCACCTTTTGCAATAACAAGAACTCTTACAGATTTACCTGTTCCGTTTGGAAGAACAACGCTTCCACGAACTTGTTGATCTGCTGATCTTGGGTCAACGCCAAGACGAATATGAATTTCAATTGTTTCGTCAAACTTTGCTGTTGCAGTTTCGATTGCCAAGGACAAAGCATCATTTGTTTCATAAAGTTTTCCTGCTTCAACTTTTTTAGAAGCATTTTCATAATTTTTTCCGTGTTTCATGATAACTCTCCCCTTATTCTTCAACAGTAACGCCCATAGAGCGTGCTGTTCCCTTAACCATGCTCATAGCTGCTTCTAAGCTTGCTGCGTTTAAATCAGGCATTTTGATTTTTGCAATCTTTTCTACTTGAGCTTTTGTAAGTTTTCCGACTTTTGTTTTGTTTGGTACACCACTGCCCTTTGAAAGTCCTAGTTCTTTCATAACAAGAACTGCAACAGGTGGGGTTTTGAGAATGAATTCAAAACTTCTATCCTCATAAATTGTCATAACAACAGGAATAATAAGACCATCTTGTCCTGATGTTTTGTCGTTGAAATCCTTAACAAATTGTCCGATGTTAATACCATGAGGTCCAAGACTTGAACCGATTGGAGGACCTGCCGTAGCTTTTCCGGCTGGAATTTGGATTTTTACGACTGCTTTAATTTTCTTTTTTGCTGCCATAATTTTCTCCTTTATTCTTTTTCAAGAATAACTGTGGTTTGATTGAGGCATAAAAATTTACCTCTCCCACTTATATATTAACGGACAGGCAAGTCCGTAAATACCGATTTGTTTTTCAGAAATGTTTTAAACCAAAAAATTTTAATATTTTTTGTTATCAAATTTTAGTCAATTAGTTCAAATTGAGAGAAATCAACTTCAACAACAGTTGGTCTTCCGAACATCTCAACTTCAACCTTGCACTTGCCTGCTGCCTCGTCAACAGCAGAAACTGTTCCGACAAAGCCGTCAAGAGCGCCGTCTGTGATTTTGATATGGTTGCCCACAGAAACCTTTATGTCTACCACGCTGTGTTCAAGCTTCATTTTTTTAACCTCTTCTTCGGTCAGTGGCAAAGGTCTGCCCGCAGGACCAACAAAGCCGGTTACGCCTCTTGAATTGACAATTGTGTGCCACAAACTGTCAGTGTAGCGCATCTTTATTAAAACATAGCATGGAAAGAGTTTGCGTTCAACGGCTTTCTTTTTTCCGTTTTTGCCCTCTTCAATAACGGTTTCCATTGGAATTTTAACTTCCAAAATATAATCTTGAAGATTGTTTTTAGCAATACATTTGTTGAGGTTTTCAACTGCCATTGCCTCATAGCCTGTGAAGGTATGAAGAACATACCACTTTGGCTCGTCTAATTTTGATGTATCTATCATAACCAATCCTTTTTGCGAATAATAGTTCGCTTGCTTAAATTTTTCCGATCAAGGTGATAAGCCAACCAAGTAGTGAATCAATGCCCAAAACGACAAGCATAAAAACAGCCACAACAATAAGCACTGCGCCCGTTTGTTTGCAGGTTTTTTTGAAACTTGGCCAATTAACTTTTTTTAGCTCAGAAAACACTTCTTTTACTCTGTGTCTTTTTGGAGCTTCTTCTTTTGCCTTTTTCTTTTGCTTGTTATTCTTTTCAGCAAGTTTGGCTTGCTTTTTTTCTTCTTTGCTAGGTTTGTGTTTAACTTCTGTCAAAACAATGTTGGAAGTTTCAACCTCTTGCACATCATTTGTTTGAACTTGTGCAGCATTATTTTTTCTTGCTGAATTTGCTTTTGTAGGCTTTTTTTTGCGTTTTGCCATTATACTCTCCTACTATTTTGATTCTTTATGAACTGTGTGCTTTTTGCAAGTTGGGCAATATTTTGAAAATGAAAGTCTATCTGGATCATTTTTCTTGTTTTTGTAGCTGTCATAATTGCGATTCTTGCACTCTGTGCACTCTAAGGTAATTCTGTTTCTCATAATTTTTCTCCTCAAAAAATTAACACCTACCGCAGCGGTTGGTGCTTAATTATATTAGCACACAAAAAAAACGCTGTCAATAGAAAAACTTAACATTTCCGCAGAAACATTAAATTTTTAATTATTTTTTATAATTATATATTATAATATTTTATAAGTCAATAACTTAAAATTCAAATTTCAGTGTATTTTGCGAATTTTGTGGCAGTCTTTGTTGAAAATGTTTATTATAAATTTTATTTTTGCACTAACAATAAAAAATGCCGACAATTTGGCGGCACTTTGTTATGCTTATTAAAAAAACTTTTGCGATATACTTTGTCAAATTACAGAGCAATATTTCCGGTAGGGACCAAAGTTTTTGGGTCAACAATGCTTTTGCCCGCAATAAAGTTAAAATAACCCGCCGATGCAATCATGGCGGCATTGTCGGTGCAAAGTGTTAAGTTTGGATAAAACACTTCCGCGCCCACTTTTTCAGCCTCTGCCTTCATTTGCTCTCTTAAATGCAAATTGGCAGAAACCCCACCCGCCAAAACCAACTTTTTGTAATTGAATTTTTCTATCGCCGAAACAGATTTTTTTACTACTTGACTCACTGCTTCTGCCTGAAAGCTTGCACAAATATTTTGAACATTTGGCTCTTCGCCACGCTGACGGGCGTTGTGAATATAGTTTATTGTGGCTGTTTTTAGTCCGCTGTATGAAAAATTGAAATTATCTGCTTTTTCAAAATTCATGCCCGTGAACTTTATGCAAGGCTCTCCAAGCATCGCTTGTTTTTGAACATTTGGTCCGCCGGGATAACTTAGCCCGCACTCGCGAGCAACCTTATCAAAAGCCTCACCTATGGCATCGTCTGTGGTTGTGCCAATCAATTTTCGCTCTGTGTAACTTTCCATCTTAACCAGCGCTGTGTGCCCACCCGAAACAATTAGGCAAGCAAAAGGCGGTTCAAGTTGTTTGTGTTCAATATAATTTGCCGCAATATGACCTTCTATATGATTTACTGCTATAAGCGGTTTTTTTGTTGAATAGGCAAGTGCCTTTGCAAAATTTACGCCCACAATAAGCGCACCAAGAAGCCCCGCACCATAAGTTACCGCAATTGCATCAATATCGTCAATTGTTACATTTGCCTCGTTTAGTGCTTGCTTATAAACTCCATCAATGTTCATAACATGATTTCTTGATGCTATTTCAGGCACAACCCCGCCATAAAGTTTGTGAATGTCTATTTGTGTAGAAATAACATTGGATAAAACTTCTCTGCCATTTTTAACAACAGCCACCGAAGTTTCGTCGCAACTGCTTTCTATTCCCAAAATCAAAATATCTTTTTTCATGTTATGCCGCCTTTTTGGAAATTAAACTAAGTAGTTCTGACAAAAGTTTTGCGCCCAAAACTATGCAATCTATTATATAGCCCACCAAAAACAATCCGCCCGTAAACAAATAAACAATACCTAAAAAGATTTTGCCTTCTAAAAACTTATGAACGCCGAACATTCCTGCAAAAAAGCATATCAAAAAGTTGATTAACGCTTTTGTGAATCTTTCACTTGCAACATTATCTGCTGTTTTTGATTTGTGACAGCACTTTTGTTCAGCTTTTGTTTCGGCTTTGTTTTGGTTTAAATTTTCTTGATTTTCAGACTCATTTTTGGCTTCGTTTAAAGTTTCTTTTTTGTCTGAAATAAGCTCTTCAACGCAACCGCAATAAACACATTTATAAGTGTTTTCATCTAATTTTTGATAAGACTTTGAACCGCAATCTTTGCATTTGAATTTATAAACTTTCATATTTTTCCTCTGTTAATTTAATTTATCACTTTTAAGCTTTTCGATAATAAAGTCTTTTATGTCGCCGTCTAAAACTGATGCTGTGTCGCCCGTTTCAAAATTGGTTCTGTGGTCTTTTACCAAGTTATACGGACAAAGCACATAAGACCTTATTTGACTGCCCCACTCGATTTTCATTTGAAGCCCGAGTTTTTTTAAACGCTCCGCTTCCTTTTCTTTTTCTGCCTTTTCGGCAAGCTTTGCATATAACATTTTCATGGCATACTCACGGTTTTGAGTTTGACTGCGTTCATTTTGACACGCAACAACTATTCCCGTTTTTATGTGAGTAATTCTGACCGCACTTTCGGTTTTGTTGATATGCTGACCGCCCGCGCCCCCACTTCTGAAAGTATCAACCTTAATCTCGTCGGGCCTAATTTCTATTTCGGCACTATCTTCTATTATGGGAGAAACCTCTACACTTGCAAAAGATGTGTGCCTGCGTTTATTTGCGTCAAAAGGCGAAATTCTTACAAGCCTGTGCACACCGCGCTCACATTTGAGGTTGCCGTATGCGTGCTTGCCTTCAACAAGCAAAGTTACTGACTTATAGCCCGCTCCTTCGCCATAAAGATAGTTTAAAACTTTTACATCATAACCCTCTTTGTCTGCGAACCTCGAAAACATTCGCTCTAACATTTGAGTCCAATCCTGAGCCTCTTCTCCGCCCGCCCCAGCATGAAGCTCAATTAGCGCGTCGGAGTCGTCATGCTCTCCGGAATAAAGAGTTTCTATATAAAGTTCTTCTATATCTTTTTTTGCCTGCGACAATTCCAAGCCAAACTCTTTCCAATCTTCTTCGCCGGCACTCTCGCTCTGCAAAAGTTCAAAAAGTGCGAACAGGTCTGAAATTTGCGACCTTGTTTTTGTTATTTTTTCCAAAACAAGTTCTGTTGCTTTTTTTTCTTTTCCCACTCTTTTTAACCTTGATGGGTCGGCATAAATATTTTCGTCTTGCTCTTCTTTTTTAAGCCTTTTTTGTTTTTCAATAAGCCCCGCCTCGTCAAAGACAGTGCACTGTTTGCGCTTGCATTTCACTTAACTTTTTAAGCTCTTCAATATCAAACATTAATTTCTCCTATATCTTTATTATAATTACTTTAAAAAAAAATTGCAATAAATAAACCGCTTTGTTTTATGTTTTGGTTAAACATAAAATATAAGCGGTTTGTTTTTCTTTTGTGATTTTGTAAATCATTAGTGTATTAATACTTTTTCATTTGTGAGTGCATGTGCACAAATACATTATACTGTACCTAGTTATCTAAAATCAACTAAAATACGACCAAATTACATAAAATAAGTTAAATAACTTGGTACATTGAGGTCTGTTTATGTCGAATTATGGAGAACTTATTTTAGAAATTTTGATTGAGAAAGGTAAAACCATTAAGGATTTGGAAAGAAATAATATTTTGGCAAAAAATTCTTTCTATTCTTTTAGCAAGACCGCACCTTCGCTTGCAAGCATGATTAAAATTGCAAATTATTTGGAACTTTCTATTGATTATATAGTTGGAACAACCGACGATAATAATTTTAAAAGATATAAATTAAAGCAAACCAAATTTTATGAAAACTTGGAGAAAATGAGAAGCTCTTTGAATATTTCAAAACTAAAACTTTGCAGTGACCTTGGAATATCAAGAACCAATTTTTCGAGATGGAAATATGGCACAGCTCCGTCTATTAGCAAGATTGTTGATATTGCCAAATATTTTGAATGTAATATTGACGAACTTCTTGAAACAGAAAAGTAATTTGCTTTTAAATAAAAATTGGCGAATTTCGCCAATTTTTTTATGCCAATCTATAACCGATAAAGGTGTTTTCTCCAAAAGTGTATTTTATGCCAAAGCCCTCAACATCTTCCGCATAAATTTCTGCCACAAGGTTGACCTTTTCTTTTGAATCTTCTCCATTTTCCAAATCCTCAAAGAAACTGAGCTCTCCGCCTTCGTTTTCCGCAATAATTTCTTCAAGCTGGCGAATGGTTGAACTTTTTGGATTTGCCATATTTAGCTGATTTTCCGCCGATTTTATTTTCAGCCAAACAAATGTCGGTATTTTTGAATAATTATCGATAATATCTTCCGACACTTTTGCCGCGCCCGTCATTTTGTTTTCATAAAACAAATTGTCGTATTTTTTTGTTTCATTATAGTTATAAAAGTGCGAAATATATTGAGCCTTTAATTCCCTTAAACTTTCGCAAGTGGCAGAACCTTCCAAAAACAAAATTTTTTCATTTTTTACAAGGTTTGTGTTTAAAAATTTGTCTAGCGAAGAGGTAACAAACAAATCATCTTGCGATTTTAAATAAACAATTTGTTCCTTTGCCAGCAATTTTGCATTTATGCCAAACGGGTCGATTTTTGTTCCGTTAAAATCAAGTTTCCATTCAAATGTTTTGCTCGCTTGTTGAATAAAGCGTTTTAAAAACTCTACTCTTACCTCACTATTATATTTTAGCCAATCTTTTGCATCAATTTGCTCATAAATTTCTTCAAGGTCTTTCATTTTGTCTGACTTAGACAAATGTTTTAGCTGGTTTATTATTGAAGTCGCTTCACTGCTTTGGTTTTTGAAAAGTGCAAGAACATCTAGTTTTATGTTGTAAGACAAAAGTCTGTATTCTTTTGCAAGTTTTGCAATTTCTTCAAAAGAAAGCGGGCTGTAATAATCGGTAAGAGCCCAAGAAAAATTGTTTTTAAATTCATACCTTTCACTTATTATTCGATTTAAATTATCTTTTTCGCTTGCAAACTTTTTTGCTTCCAAATCTTTGGTTCTCTTTTTGTTTTGCAATTCATAAGTCATTTCGCCGGCTCGCGCTTCAAGTTTTTTGGAAATAATTTTAAGTGTTATTGCCACAGACAAACAAACAACAAGCAGTGCTGTCGCCGAAATTATTGCACTTTGAAGTGGAATTTTGCTTATAAAATAAAAGGAAAATGCAACCATTGCGCTCATAAACGCCAAAACCAAAAACACAATAAATGCGCCGTCTAAAACTCTTGCGGTGACCTTTTTTCCGGCACAGCTGTTGTTATGTTTTTCAAAATCTTCTTTTGATAAGTTATAACTTTGCTCTGCAACCTTTACCTTTTCTTTTGCTTGAACAAAAACCTTTGTGCTGGCATCTTTATATGCCCTAAATTCAACTTCGATTGCCTTGCGGTCAGGAAAAGTTTTTCCATTGGAATAACTTGCAATGGTGTAGTAAAGAACCTTTAAATATCCAAGGGTAAGATTTAATGTTTCAAAGCCAAGTTCGGAAGCATAGTTTTTCATAAACAAACATATTCCTTCAAGACAAAGTCTGCCCTTGGTCAGTTTGCAATAATTGGGAATATCATTTGAATCCAAGCTCAGCAAATTTACATAGGCATCATAAAAAGCAAATAAATCTTTGTATAACACTGCGTTTTTTATAAATCCCGTGCCACCAAGAACTTTGCTGTCGTTTTCACTGATAAGACCTACCATTTTGCACCTCTGATTATATTTTAGCACATTAAAAAAATTTGCTCAATCAATTTTTGGGACTAAAAAAAATTAGCTCTCCAAAATCTTTGGCAAAGCTAATTAAATAAACTATAAAAATATAAATACTATAGATAAAATTATGCCGATTGCATAAAAAACCAAAATATCAAGTCCGCAAATAACCAGCATTGAAATATATGCGACTTTATTTAGTTTTGACAAATTTACAAATCTATTCAGTAGTAGTAATAGCACAACTAATAAAAGACAAAAAAGTGCGACAATTATCCATGCGGTTATATGAGGATAAGTATAGGTCGCAACAATATTATGCTCTCCTGCACTTAAATCAAAACAAGCAAATTCTCCGATTGCATCAACCGCAACAACTTCATTTCCGTCTAATTTATAATTCATGCCGTCAATATCCACTTGACAAACAAACAGTCTTCCGTCGTTTTCAAGTTTTGCATTTATGTTATAACCATTTTTGTTTTTTGTGAATCTTGCTTGATTTTCTATCAATTTTTCACACAAAGCTTTTGCAACGGAATAATCGGTTACAGTGAAATTAATATTTTTGTTTGCATCTTTTTTCTCTATACAAACAAAAAATTCAACAGTTTCACCTGCATTTAAATATATTACATCTGAACATGATAATTTGTCAATATTATTTAATCCGAAATATTCGCATTCTCCGACTATTTCTTTCTCTGTTTTTTTATCTAATTTTACACTTTGAATTTCACCATTAACTTGCAAAATGCAATCAAATTCAGCTGTATATTTTATTTTTTCAAGAAAATAATCCCTTTTATCATCAAATTCTATCCTTTTTGAGTCAACATTTGTATTACTGAAAATTTGCCCTGTTATTCCGAAAGCTTCTGCCAACGCTTGAAAGTTTGAAAAACTACCTTTGTCGTTATCAAAGGCAAAGCCCTCAGGAAGAACAACTGCTCCCGTTGTTGCAAGTGTGTTTTGATAAACATAAACATCTTCGTTTTTTGCAAGCAATTTTAAATAAGGCCTGTTTTGCTCTTTGCTTGACAGATATATATTGTTGCCCGCAAGGCAATCGGATAATATTGTTCCGCAAGTGGTTGATACAAAGGTATCGCCCGAATAAAATCCTATTGTATCAAACGAACTGATTGTTTTTTCATTTATCAGTGAAGAAAAATAATCATAAATATCAATTCCGTAAGCATTTGTATTTAATTGATTTAACTTATCTAAATGAAAATATTTTAAATTTCCCGAAAGATTTTGACTGCTTACAAATTTGGAATTATTGACAAATTTTTCACCATTATCAGGAGAATAAAGCGCCACTGCGCAAAAATTGAAGAGTAAACATATTGCAAGAGTACAGATTGTTGAAGCCTTGTAAATTTTTTTTGAAATAACTTTTCGCCACGCGCCAAGCTTTGTTAACAACACGGTAAAAACAAACAAAACAGTTAAGCAAATAAGTAAAAGATTCATTTCGCCTTGCGAATTTGGATTTTTTATATTGCTTCCGATATTTTTCCCCATCATAATTTCCAGAAAAATAATCCCAACAACAAATACCGATAATATCAAAACTATTAAAAATTTAAACAACGGTTGTGACTTTGTATCTTCTTCTTGCACTGCCTTTGAAGACAAAAGTTCAAAATATTTCATTGACAAAATAAACAGTAAAATCGTGTTTATAAAGCTGAACCTAAATGCAAAAGCAAAATATATTGAACCGCACAGCAGTTTTTGACTGACATCAAAGATAATAGGAACGCACACAACCGCTATTGCAAAAAAGTAAAACTTGTTGATTTTTTCTTTTTTGTTGCACTTTATCAAATAGAATACCGCAAACACTGCAATCGCGGTTTCCATAAACAGACCCGTGATTTTGTTTTGAATAAGATTATAATTTCCTTTGCTTAAAAGGTTTTCCAAAAGTGATGCATTTCTTGTGCTTCCAAGCATTGCCATTATTGCGGGGAACAAAATGATTATGCTAATTAGTGCCGCAACAACATAAGCCAAAAGAAGTTTTAGGCTAAGTTGTTTTTTCTCCTCTTTTTCTTTGGTGAAAAATATATAGCCAAAAAACAACAACACCAAAATAAAGTTAGACGATACGCCCACTCCAAAACTCGTTACAACAAACCAAACCATTGTTGCAATAAATTTTGCAATTTTTTTCTCGTTTACCAAAATCAAAAAGGCGTCTATTAAAAGCAGTGTTATTCCGGGATAAATAAGCCAAGTAACAAAGCCGTAGCTAAACGCAATATAACCGCTGAATGTAAAAATAAGTGTAAGCAAAATAATTATATATTCTTTTATGCTTTTGAAATATTTTTTTGCAAACCACAAAAACACAAAGGCATTGAAAACAAAAATCAAAAATAGCACCAATGAAAACGCATAAAATATTCCGCCCTCACCAAAAGGTAAAAGCACCAAATAAAATGGATTTAAAAGCATATATATTATGGTAGAAAGAATTTCAACTCCACCCGCTAATCCATTATAATAAAACAGTGATGCCTCACCTTTTAAAAATCTGAAAATATGTTCAAAAAAAGGTCCGATTTGTGCGATGCTATCACTATATAAAATGGTATTTCCGCCATAAGGGTAGATGCCGCATATAGCAAGCATCACATTATATAAAACAAAAACAGCAGCAAAAACAATAAAATAATCTCTGTGCCCAATTATCCAATCTTTTATATTTAACTTTGGTTTTTTCATAAATACATTATACACTTTTTTTATACTATTCAAAATATTTTTAATTATTTGATTGAAAAATAAGTTTGATTAGGCTAAAATATAATTATGGAAGTAGGAATAGATATAGAATTAAATCAGCGTTTTGAAAATGTTTCCGAAAGGTTCTTAAAAAAAGTTTTTTCTGAGCGTGAATACAGTTATGCAAAAACTTTTATTGACCATGCATCAAAATTATGCGCCATGTGGTGCGTTAAGGAAGCCGTGATAAAAGCTTTTTCTGATGCAAACTTTTCTTTTTTGGATATTGAGGTTCTGAGAGATAATAACGGCAAGCCTTTTGTTAACAAAACCTCAAAACTTTGCGCGGAACTAGAAAAAAGAGGACTTAGCGAAATAAAAATTTCACTTTCGCACTCAAAGACACATTCAACCGCGATATGCATTTTAAATTAAAAAACACCCTTAAAAATTAAGGGCGTTTTTATTTATAAAGTTTTCAAAAATTCTTTTAACAGTTTTACGGCTTCGCCTCTATGAGAAACAGAGTCTTTTTCTTCGGCAGATGCCTCTCCAAAAGTTTTTTTGAGAGGAAGAGAATAAAATACACTGTCATATCCAAATTTATCACTGCCGAGCTTTTGTGTGGTTATTTCACCAAAAGTTTTTCCCACAAAAATTTCTTCGTGTTGGCTGTCTTTATAGCTAATCACGCAAGCCATATAAGCACTGCGATCACTTTTTCCTTCAAGTTCTTTTAAAAGTTTTATTCTGTTTGCCTCGTCGTCATGGCTTCCTGCGTATCTTGCACTATACACACCCGGAGCACCGTTTAAGGCATCAACACAAAGCCCAGAATCATCTGCAATAACTGCAATATCTTTTCCTTTTTCTTTTAAAAAGTTATAAACGCTTTCAGATTTTATTCTTGAATTTTCTTCCATTGTTGTGCCGGTTTCTTCAATATCTCCCTCAAACCCGATTTCGTCAAGTGACAAAATTTCGTAACCTTCAAGCATATTATTAAACTCTTCAACCTTGTGTGTGTTTCTTGAAGCCAAAACAATTTGTTTCATTTATCTTTTCTCCTACAAACTTATTATTTTTTGTATATCAGCCAATTTTGCAAGGCATTTATACCCACTTGCCTTTAACTTTTCTGCAAAATTGTTAAAGTTTTTTGGGAATGCGAATATGGATACTTCAAAGCCTTTTTCGATTAACTTTTGTTTCGCCGAAATTATATCTTCAAAACTGCTGTTTTTGTCATAAATAAGAGCCAACTTTTTGCCGGCAAAACAATTTTCCCTTTCGGTCATAAGCATTATAACCGAATAAAATCCTATGCTAAAACCCACAGCCGGCACGGCAGTTCCGGTAAATTTTTCTACCATTTTGTCATATCTTCCGCCCGCGCCGATGGCCCTTCCGAACTCGGAATCATAAACTTCATAAACCGTTCCCGTGTAATAGCCTTGACCTCTTATTATGGTTGCGTCATAAACAAGATTGAAACTTGGGCTGATAAATTTTTGCACGGTTTCAATAATTTGCGAAAGCGAACTTGTGATTTCTTCACCAACACCGATAGAACTTAAAACTTCCAAACTTTCTTGATTTGACTTTGCGGATTTGAGTTTGTCAAAAATACTCATAAGTTTATTTATATTTTCTTTTTCAAACCCGTTTTGTTCAAGCTCGCATTTAACGCCATCTGTTCCGATTTTGTCAAACTTGTCAAGACTTATGCAAACGGTTGTGATTTTGTCTGCTTCAAAACCCGAGTTTATTATAATTTGATTTAAAACTCTTCTGTCGTTTATTTTTATGCTTAAACTTTTGAATCCGAGTTTTTCATAAGCCTTTGCACCAGAAATCAAAAGGTCGATTTCCGCAAGCGGAGAAGCCTCGCCCAAAATGTCGATATCGCACTGTGTGAACTGACGGACTCTGCCCTTTTGCGGACGCTCTGCTCTGAAAGCCTCGTCAATTTGAATTGCTTTAAACGGAAAGGCAAGTTTTTCTTTGTTATTAGAAAAAAATCGAACAAGAGGAACGGTAAGGTCATATCTTAGCCCCTCTTCAACAATATCTTTTTCGGTTAAATCGGGCTTTTTTAAATCAAGTGACGCGCCTCTTTTTATGGTTTTGAACATAAGTTTTTGATTGTCGCCGTCGTCGCCGTTTGTTAAAAGTTCCAAGTTTTCAAGTATTGGAGTTTTGATATGCAAAAAGCCATTCTCTTTGTAGGTTTCAAGAATGATTTTTTCTGCTCTGTCGCGAATTTCCATTTCTTGTGGCAAATAATCTACTGTTCCTCTGACAGGAGTTGTGCTAAATTTCATAATATTTCCTCTTAAATAATTTACTTTTTTATTATAACAAAATTTTGCGTTTTGGCAAATCAAATCAGGCTTAAAAAAATTTGATACAGCTTTTTGTATCAAATATTTTTTTAAACTATGCTTGTGTTTTTATAATTTCGGCGAAAAACTTTTTACTTGTTTTAATCACTGCTTTTTAAAAATTCTTCTATCAATTGAAAAGCTTTTTCTTCAAGGTTGTCTTTTGCATCAAGCCAAACGATATTTTTTTCTTTGTTATACCAAGTCTGTTGACGTTTTGCAAAATGCCTTTCTTGCTTGAATAGATCTTCAAAAAACTCTTCAAAACTGTTATACTTTCCGTCAAGGTAATCAACAACACATTTTGCTTCTAACCCAAGCGAACGCAAAAACTCTTTGCTTTTGCCCAAATTTAACAGTGACTTTATTTCTTCAAGCATATTTGGCATGCGCTCTTTTAGTCGCTCTTCTATTCTTTTATAAATTTCTTCTCTACTCCAAAATATTCCTATTTGCAAAACTTTGTATTTTGGGCAGTTTTCTTTTTGCGGAGCGTCGGTTTTTTCTATAAGTCTAACAAGCCTTCTTTTGGTTGGCTCACTTGGAACTTCAATATTATTTTGTTTGCAAAATTCAATAAGTTGTTCAAGCGACAAAGTTTCAAAATCTTTTCTTAAACTTTCGCTTGGCTTGGTTTGCGACAAACTGTAACCCTCTATTACCGCTCTGGAATATAGCCCTGTGCCACCCACCAAAAATGGAACTTTGTTTTTGCTTAAAATTTTGTCGATTTCGGCATACGCCATTTGCTGAAAATCGAAAAGCGAAAATTGCTCTCCAAGTTCACAAACATCAAGCAAGTGATGACAAACTTCTGCCTGTTCGCTTTTGCTGACCTTGCCCGAACAATAGTCTAAGCCCTTATACACTTGCCTTGAATCTGCGGAAACAATCTCTCCGTTAAACCTTTTTGCCAAACTTATTCCCAGCCCGCTTTTGCCGGAAGATGTTAAGCCCACTATTGCAACTATTTTTTCCATAATACCTCTTTTATTTTTACCAATAAATTTGTTTTCCGCTTCCTTTTTTTATGTCGTCATAAAATGCAAAATACTGCTCTTTTTGTTTTGACAGTTTGGCTTTTTGCAATTTTTTTGCCGATTTTTTTATGTTTTTATTTTGATTTTGCGTTATTTTATTTTCCATTACTTTTCCTCCGCCCTTTCTAACACCACAAGCGTTTCTACATTTGCGGTTTGCGGAAACATGTTATATGGCTGAACAAATTTGATTTTATAATTATTAAGCAGTGCCTTTATGTCGCGAGCAAGAGTTGCTAGATTGCAAGACAAATATATAAGCTTTTGAGGCAGAGTCGAATTTATTGCTTCAATAACCTTTGCGTCCGCGCCCTTTCTTGGAGGGTCAAGAATTACCGAAAAATTGCCGTTTATTTTTTTTGCAAGCTCAGGCAAAACCTTTGCACAGTCTCCGTTTATATTGGTCAAATTGTTTAAATTATTAATTTTTTTCAAATAATCTGCATTTTTTGTCGCTTCTTTTATTATTTCTATTCCAAAAACACTTACCGCTTTTTTTGCAACAATGCCCGACAATAGTCCTGCACCGCTATATGCATCTATAACAGTTTCGCTGTCGCTAATTTCCTGCGTAATTTTTTGATATATTTTTGACTTAATATTATCATTTACTTGCATAAAACTTCGGTTATTTACAAAATATTTTATGCCAAACTCATTTAGCTCCAATTCTTTTAAACCATAAATATGTTCGTCTTTTTCGCCGAAAATTACATTATTGCCCAGCAAATTGATATTTTTGTATATTCCAAAATCATAATTTTGCGTTTTTAATTTTTTTATGAGTGGCTCAAAATTATTAAAATTTTTGTCAGCAACAACCACGGTTAAAATAAATTTTTTATCAGCCTCTCGAAAAACTATATGCTTTATGCTTCCCTTTTTTGACTGTTCGCAATAGCCCGAAATTTTGTTTTCCGTTAAATATTCTTTAAATAATTTCAGCACAGTGTTTGCCATGCTTGATTGCAAACAGCAACTATCAATTTCAACAATATCATGACTGTTTTTTCGGAACATTCCAACAGTGACAAAACCGTTTTTGTTTGCCACGGGAAATGCAAATTTGTTTCGATAATAATATTCGTTTTTGTCAGCTATGGTTTTATTTACAACAACATCTATGTTTGCATATTTTTTTAAAGTATTTTTTACTAATTCTGTTTTAAAGTCAGCTTCGTCTGCCATGGCGATATGTTGCAAATCGCAACCTCCGCACTTAACAAAATACGGACAAGGTGCGGTAACTCTTTTTGGCGACGGCTTAATAATTTGTTTTATTTTTGCAATATAAAAAGATTTTTTTGCACAAATAATGTGAGCCAAAATTTGTTCTCCGACAAGCGCAAAAGGAACAAAAACTGTTGCACCAAAATAGTGCGCAATGCCCTCGCCATTGCTACCCAAACTCTCTATGCTTATCATTATTTCGTCATTCTTTTTTAACATTTGCATAAAAAAATTATAGCACACTATTTTAACTTTTTCAATCACTTAAAACAGTTTGACACAAAAGCTTAATAAGTTATAATAATTTTATGGAAAACTTGTGTAATATTTGTCCCAGAAAGTGTGGTACAGACAGAAGCAAAAATATTGGCTATTGCAAAACAAGCGAAGATATTTTTGTTGCAAAAGTGATGTTGCACCACTTTGAAGAACCGATAATAAGCGGTGACTGCGAAGAAAAAAATCGTGGGAGCGGTGCTGTTTTTTTTGTGGGTTGCAACCTTGGCTGTGTTTATTGTCAAAATCATGAAATTTCGGGCAATCAAAATTCTTTTAAACACAAAGGCAAAAAAGTCAGCCCTAATGAGCTTGCAAAAATTTTTAAAAAACTTGAAGATGCGGGAGCATACAATATTAACCTTGTAACGCCCACTCACTACACCAAACAAATCATTCACGCATTAAAAATTTATAAACCCAAAATTCCGATAGTATGGAACAGTTCGGGCTATGAACTCGAAGAAACTTTAAAACAATTAGAAGGACTTGTAGATGTTTTTTTGGTTGACTTTAAATATTATTTGACTGAAAATTCAAAAAAATATTCCTTTGCACCTGATTACCCCGAGTTTTGCAAAAAAGCCATTTGTGAAATGAAAAGGCAACAACCAAATGACGTTATTGAAAACGGCATTATGAAAAAGGGGCTTATTGTTAGGCACCTTGTGCTTCCCACTCTTACAAAAGACAGCGAACAAATTATTGATTGGGTTTATGAAAACCTTTCAAACAAAACTTATTTCAGTTTGATGTCACAATACGTGCCATGTGGAAACGCGAAAAATTTTCCCGAAATCAACCGAAGAATTTTGCCACTTGAATACAAAATTCTTGTAAACAAACTTATTAAGCTTGATTTTGTCAATGCATTCGTTCAAGATTTCAGCAGTGCAAACAACAGTTTTACGCCAAACTTTGAAATTTTTGAAGATTAAAAATGATTTTTGGAATAATAATAGTATTAGAAAATATTTGCCAAAATTTGATATTTGTGTTAAATTTTAATAGATATTAGGAGGAATTTATGAAAATTTTCGTATGCGGTTCTGTGAGCAGTAGAATTAAACCCGAATACCTTTGCGGAATAAAAGAAATTGCAAAAGATATTGTTGCTCATAATGACGGAATAATCAGCGTTGGAGCAAAAACGGGCTCTATTGGCGAAATGTATAACGCCATTATTGACGGAGACGGTTTTGTTGATGTTATTGTGCCTGCACCTTATGCCGACGAGGCGGAAGGAATGATTGCAAACTCTTTGACAAAAGTGGATACTCTTTTTATGCTTCAACAAATTGCACTCAGAAACACTGATATAACCATTATTTTGCCGGGCGGAAACGGAACACTTGCGGAGCTTTATATGATTACCGATTCGATAAACAGCAAGTTTGACACAGACAAAGTAGTTATATTTAACATCAACGGTTTTTATAACAATCTTAAACAAATGAACGACTTTATGCTTGAAGCGGGAACACTGAGAAAAGACCAATATAAATATTTTACTTGGTGCAACACCGCCGAAGAAGTTATTAATGAACTGAATAAAACCAGAGATAATTTGTTTAAACTCGGAAAATAATTATTCCCCAGCTTTTTGGGGATTTTATTTTAGCAAAAATTATTTTGCTAAAATAAAAAATTTATTCGAGTGCAAATTGTTTGATTATAAAATTTTACTTTGATATAATTAAATTAGGAGCAAATGATAAATGGAAATTATTAAACCGGCCTTCGCCAAAAATAATGTTGCCGTTTGTTTTTCGGCAAATGATAAATATGCACCGCTATTGGCAACAACTGTTGCATCTATTGCTGAAAACAGTTCTGCCGAGTTTAACTATGACCTTGTTGTGCTTTATTCTGCCATGAGTCAAGAAAATCAACGCAAAATAGAATCTGTGGCAGGCGGGAGAAGCAATTTTTCTATTCGCTTTGTGTGCGCCCTTCCATATATTTTTGGCTACACTTTTTTTACCGAATCTGAACTAACCAACACAAAATATTCAGAAGAAATTTATTACAGACTGCTTGCCCCTGCAATTTTTGAGGGCTATGAAAAACTTGTTTTTCTTGATGCCGACCTTGTTGTTAGGGTTGATATTGCAAAACTTTTTGATATTAATGTTAAAGAAAATCTTGTTGCTGCGGTTCGAGACTATGAGGGCATTGCGGCTTGCTATAACAACAACTATGAGCGCACGAAATACAGAATCAGCGAACTTGGAATAGAAGATTTTAACAGCTATTTTATTTCGGGCGTGCTTGTGATTAATATTGAAGAATTCGGCAAACAATTTTCACTTAAACAACTGCTGGACATGGCATCTTCAAAAAATTGGAAACAATATGACCAAGATGTTCTTAACTTTTTGTGCAAGGGCAAAGTTAAAATTATTGACGCCGCTTGGGATTATGTTGAAGATATTAAAAATGTTTATACTAGGCTTCCGGCAGAGCTTTTTGAAGAAATAAAAAAATGTGAAAAAAATCCTTTTATTGTGCACTATTCGGCAGACAGAAAGCCTTGGATTAACCTTGGAAGCAAGTTTAATGCAGAGTTTTGGAAATATGCTTCGCTTACTCCGTATTATGACAAACTTAAAAATTTTGCCGAAAAATGCAAATAAATTATTTGCGATTATCACCTATCAACTTGCCTTTATTTTTGAGGCAAGTTGTTTTATTATTCTATAAAAATCTACATTAAAATTTTTTAGTCGGTATTGACAAATATATGACTATATGTAATAATCTATTTATAATTTTTGTAATTTAGAAGGTAAAAAAAAATGAATTTTGAATTGGTTAAAACAAAAGACACCAGAGAAAACAAGCCCGGCACTTATATACCCACGCAAATTATTTTTGAGGCAGACGGCTCAAAAACAGAAGAAGGCAAAAACGATTGGCACAGCCTTATTTGCGAAGGACTTTTTAAAGGTTATTTTTTGACCGCAACAAACGACGGAACTTTTATGTTTGCCGACAACCCAAAGCATGGCTTTTGGAATGGAAAAAACTATGATACCGAAATTGTTTTTTCGGTTGACGAGTATATAAAACTTAAAAATATGAAAACCGAAAAGTTTGACAAAATCATTTCAAACAAACTTATTGACAAATGCCTCGAAACCTGTTTTGAAAAATATTTGAACATTGTAAGAAACTCAGACACAACAAAGGACTTTATTAATGTTCCTTCAATTAACAAAATGTTAACTAGCGAATATGTTTTGCCTATCAGCGTTATTTTTGACGATAGTTGTTATAATAACCTTTTAAACAAAGTTCATTCTGTTGCTAAAAATGTTCAAAAAAATACTTACCTTTCACGCAATCAAAAAATCGCATATTTTAATATAGAAGCAGAATGCTACAACCAACTTTTTAACCAAGATGTTGAACTTAAATCCAATATTAAAAACAGATATTTGCTAAGAGAAACCAATCCGTCATCAGAAGATAATCACGACTATGCAAAAAGAAATACAACCAACTCACAAAACAGCGAAGTAAACTTTTTTAACCAATTATTCTATCTTGACTTTTCTGACCCAAGCAAAAATCTTGAAACTTATTATATTGTTAACGGCAACTTTGGAGGTTTATATTTGACAAACACACAAATTTCCGAACAATATCAAAAAGATGCTCTGCAAAATTGGGCAGACAGCACCTTTATTGAGCTTAACCAAGAAAGTCTTGGCGGAAGTGCTTTGATGCTTTGCACCAATCCCGAAAAAGGATATTTTAAGGGAAACAAAGACAATAACGGCAATTTACACAGTAACTATAACAACGGCTATGCAAAGGATATTTTGTTCGGAATTCCAAAAAGCGATATGTTAGCCATAAAAGACATTGCCCTTTTTGATGCTCTTATTGAAGAAAGGCTGATAAATAATTTTGTTTATAACTATTTAAACAATGTTTTAAATAAAAGCAATTTGTCGCTTGAAGAGTATGAAAAAAGTTGTTTTAATTTGCCAAGTGCAATATTTTGCAACAACAATTTTTCAAGGGACCTTATTAACTGTTTTGAATTTGCTATCGAAAAATATACTGAATTTGACAACAGCAAAATCGAACTTTTGATTGAAGAAATAAAGTCACTTATTGAACACAAAAAACTTGTAGCTCAAAAAAATGCGGAAAATTTGTCTTTGCCTAAAAAAGAAAATTCTTAATCAAATTTTATCTTTTATATAAAATAAAATCACTTTTGTGATTTTTATTTTGAGTAGAAATTCAAAGGTGAAAGCCTTTGGTTTGACAAAAAATTTTTGTTATGGCATAATCTTATGTTAGAGGAATTTATGGAACGAGAAAAACTTAAACTTAAAACAGTAAATCGAATTTTTGACAATGTTAGTTTTGAATATGAAGATGTTGATGCCTTTTTGATTGAAAACGGAATGTTCAAAGGCTATTTTCTTGCACCGCTAAGAATGAACCTTACTTACAGCGAAAACCCATTTAGGCAAATTGCCATTCAAAACATTATTGATAACTCTAACAAATTTAAGCCTGATTTTGACCTTGACGGAAGCAATATTTTGATGTTTTGCACTGACCCGCTAAGAGGCTATTTCAAGGGCTTTGGCACGGCTGACAGACCTTATAATTATGTTTATTGCGACTTGGACCCAAAGACAATAGGCTATTATAACACGGGCTATGCGGATTGGTTTTTGTTTGGTGAATCTGCCCAAGAATTGCAAAAAATGACAACCGAAGAATTTGATGAAATTTTGATGAACAAAATTGTTACTCATTTTTCAAACGAATTTTATCACAACTGCACCTATAAAGTGGAGCCTTACGAACCACCACACAAAACCGATTTGATTGAATTTTTAACCAGCTTTTATCCTCTTCCGGAAGGGCTTCTTAAAAGCAAAAGAGCAATCAGCAAAATCAAAATTCATTTAAACAGATATGCAAAATGTTATTACAAAGATTGCCCAGCAACAATAGAATCGGAAAAGGCAACAAACAAGCTTAGCCAAATAAACAGAATGCTCATAAAATCAAATAAAGAAATCTCTGACCCAAACAGAGCGTCTCAAATAATTTGGGGAGAATAAAAACCACCTGAAACAAGGTGGTTTTGTTTTTTTACTAATTATAACGAATGTTCTATTTTTAATTTTGAACCGCTTGAAGTTTTTGTTACTATAACTTTGTTTTTGATTTGGTCTGCAAGCTCTGCCACATGAGAAATCAATCCGATTTTGAAATTTTGGCTCTCTAACTTATATAGTGCATTTATTGCAGTATCAACAAGCTCGCCGTCAAGCGTTCCGAATCCCTCGTCTAAGAAGAAGAATTCCATGCTTCTCTCAGACAGCATTGAAATACTCTCTGAGATAGAAAGTGCCAAGCTTAAACTTACAAGGAAGGTTTCGCCACCAGAAAGTGTGCTGGCTGGGCGCTCTTCTCCGCCATTAAAATTGTCTTCAACAACAAACTCTTTGTTTTTAAATCTAAGTGAATATTGTCCGTCAAGAAGCAGTTCAAGTTTTCGGCTGGCTTCACTTGTAATTTCAGACAAATACTCTTCCGCAACATATTCCGCAAGAGCTTTGCCTTTTAAAAGCGAAGAAAGCTCTTTTGCCAAATCGAGTTTGTGAGTTTGTTTTGACAGTTGTTCCGAAATTTCTTTGTTCTTTTCATGAGCCTTTTTAACTCTGTCAAACTCCGCCCTTGCTTCGCCCACATTTTCGGAAAGCAGTTTAACTCTTTGTTCAAGTGTTTCAATATCTGCTCTTAGTTGTTTTTCCCTTTCACTATCGGTATTTTCAGGAACAGAGCCAAGCAGTTCTGCCCTTTGAATTTCGGTTAATTTTAATTCGCTTTCAAACTCTGCAATATGCTCTTCTTTTGCTTTTAGTTCGCTTCCTAAAATAAAATATTTTTCAAGTTCGCTGTTTTCTTTGAAACCTGCGTCTTGCATACATTTATTGATATGCTTTTCAAGATTGTTGATTTCACTGCGTTTTGAAATAAGAATTGAAGACTTAACATTAAATTCGTTTTCGGTTCTGCTTAAATTTTCTTTTGCACTTACAACTTTAAGTTCTGCGGTTTCGTAATCGAATTTAAGTTTTAAAAGTTCTTTTTTAATCTCTTCTTTTTCTTCTTCAACCGAAGCACCTTCCGGAACACCGCTTGTTGTTATTTTTGCCTTTGTTAAATTGATTAACTTAACGGCATTTGAAAGTTTTTCGTTAAGCACCTCGATTTCCGTGCTTATGGAAGAAATAAGCTTTTGAGCGGATTCCTTTTCTTTTTCCAATTCAAGTTCGTTATCACGAAGTTTGTATTTTTGTTCTTTTTTGCTGTCTATTAAAAGTTCGATATTTTTGCCTTCTGCAATTTGCTTTTTGTATTCCTTTAAATTTTTGTACTTTTCGCTTAAATTATAGATTGCAAATTCGCGCTCAGCCTTTTTCTTTTGAAGCTCATAAAGCACATCTATCAAGCTTTCCAAATAATTGCCATAAACCGTTAGCTTTGTTCCCGCTTGGGTTTTGTTTATTATTACCCTTTGCTCTGCATCACGAATTTCGGCTTGAAGGTCAATTAGTGCCTCTAAACTTTCTGATGTTTTTATCAAAAGTCCTTTAAGTTTTTCAAAATTTTCTTTGCTGTTATCATTTCTGTCTACATATTTTTGATAAAGTTCCGCTTTTGATTCTGCAAGTTTGTTTAGCTCTTGCTTGTTTATTTCTATCTGCTCTTTTTCAAACTCGTATCTTGATTTTAAAGAAACTAGATTTGTAAAAATTTTGTCGCGCTCGAATCTGATTGATTTTAAAGAGGTTTTTATCAAACTGATTTCACCATCGGCGGCAGAAAGGTCAAGATTTTCCGCATAATGCCTTTGCATTGCCCTTTCACCACAAACAGGACAATAATCTCCTATTTGAAGCTTTGAGGCAATAAGTGAAATTACATTGCTGCCCAAAAATTCTTCTCTTACCTCTCTTGCCTTTTCAAGCTCTTTTTCTTTGGCAACAATTTTTGCCTCTTCTTCGGCAAGTTTTTCTTGCTCTGATTCGATTTGCTCGCAAAGCACAGACACGGTTGCCATTCGCTCTTCGGTGTCTAAATGAATTTTGTTTATTGTGGCAGTGACGGCGTCTACCTTTGTGCCAACTTCAAACATTCCCTCTAATTGTTTGTCGCAACTTCTTAGCTTGTTAAAACTGCTGGAATTGTTGTCTTCAAAAGCCACCTCAATAGAGTTTTGAATCTGCTTGCGTTTTTCTGCGAAATCTTTTTCTTGCTTTATTGCCGAATTATATTCTTCTCTTACGCTCTCTAAGTCTGCATTTGTTTGGTCTACCAAATTTTCTACAAGTTTATAAAATTCGTCAATCAAAATAATTTCGCTCTCTATGCCCTTGGTTTGTTCAAGCGCATAAGACAAATCAACATCAGGCTTGTATGCTTCGATAAACCCATTTATCAAAGAAATTTCTTCTTCTATTTTCACCAAATTGGATTGAATATAATTTAAGTTTTCGCCCGCCTTTGCAAGCTCTTGCCTTTTTGCATCAATCTTTTTTGAAATATGCTCTTTTTCATTTTGATAGCTTTTTAATTCTTCCGAAAGGCTGTCAAGCTCTCCCAACCTTGCAAGCTTTGCATTAAGCTCATAAGTTTTTTCTTTATAAATCTTTTCAAAGTCTTGAAATTCCAGCAAGGCTTCGTCTAATTCTGACCTTGCCCTTAGTTTTATTTCATTTAAATTTCCTATTTTTTCGGTCAACTCTTTTTCGTCAAAAGTTGCAGTCTTTAACTTATCATAATCTGTTTTTATTTGATTTGCGCTAGCATTTTTTTCCGCTTCTATTTTTAATTTGTCGATTTCGGATTTTTGCCAATTGAGAGTTTCTAACTTTTTGTTTAACTCATCAAGCTTTTTCTTTGCCTCAATTGCTCTTGACAATTCGGCGTGTTCATAAGACTTGCTCTTTAAACTTTCGCTAACTTGCTTATATTCTCCGCTATAACTTTCAAGCGATGCCTTCGCTTTCTCCAAAAATTCGTCTGTGGCAAAGGCAACATGCTCAATGCTGGCAGAAAGAGCAGTCACCTCTTTGTCTGCCTCATCAAGTTTTCGCCTTACTGCCTGACCTAACCTTTCGCCATATTTTGAAAGGTCAAAAATGTTGCTCATTATTTCGGTTCGCTTTGAGGGATTAGCTTTTAAAAATGCGGAAAACTCGCCCTGAGGTAGCGCGATACACTTTGAAAACTCGTCAACTCCTAGCCCCAAATATTTGTTTATTTGTTCATTGACCTTGGTTACGGTTTCTGCAATAAGTTCACTTTCTCCGCTTTTGTGGTTTCTTGTGAGCATGGCAGAACTCTCTACTCCGTTTTTTCTTACCACAAAACTGCGCGAAATTGTAAAGGTTCGGTTTTTGCCAGATGCAAAAAGTTCAAACTCCAAAGTTACCGTCGCTTTTTTGCATTTTGTGTTAATAAAATCTATGTTTTGTTTTGAGCGTTCCACGCAACCATAAAGAGCCAGCGTTATTGCATCTAAAATTGTTGACTTTCCGCTTCCGGTTTTTCCGAAAATGCCAAAAACGCCACTGCCAAGCTGTCTGAAATCAAGAACTTGCTTGGTTTCAAAACTGTTAAGCCCTTCAATTTCAAGTTTAATCGGTTTCATTCTCTTCTCCTTTGCACTCTAAAAACATCTTTACCAAATCGTCAGAGGGTTCAAATCCCTTTGCATCAAAATAAAATTGTCTGAATAGTTCTGTGTCGCTAAGAAGTTTTCTTCCCTTCGATATCTTTTCATTCTCTTCATTTTTAAGCACCAAAGATATGGCGGTAATGCACTGATGATTTTTCTTTAATTCTTTTAACGCAGATGCTGACAGCGGTTCGGTTTGAACAATCTCTAACTCTACGATATCATTATCGTCATAGCCCGCAAGCTTTTCTTCCGCCTCTTCAACAGAACCCACCGAAATCTTTTCGTATTTTGCGGGAGCGGTCAAAACCACTGTTTTTGTTTCAAGCAACTTTCCGCTTTCGCTTTCAAACACAACAACCGAAAGGTCTTTTTGAAGAGGAGTGAGTTTTGTTATTGCTCCGCTGTAAAAAACCTTGCCCGGAAATTCCTGTGGTGCATGCAAATGCCCAAGCGCAGTGTAGTCTGACTTTGGAAGCGATGACTTTGAAACAGCCATAAGGTCACCCACCTTTACCTTTCCGCTACTAAGATTTGCTCCCACCATAAACAAGTGAGAAACAAACACATTGAGCGACCTTTCGGAAAAGGCGGCAGAACCAATGCCCGCCCAAAGTTTTACCTTTTCGTCAAGCGAAAGTTCGCCATCTAGTTTTTCGTCAATTCTTGTTTCGGTAGGATAAGGCAAATATGCCAAACAAACAAGTTCTTCATTCTTTTGAAGCTTAATATATCCCTTTCCTGTTTCTACAACCTGAACAAGAGCGTTTCTGTTAAATAACTTTTCGTCGATCTTTTCAAGCCCGCCCACGATAGCAATATTGTGCTTGGTTGCAAGAGGTAGCCCCGCAGCAAGCCTTGTTGGATCATCATGATTGCCCGCAATAACCAAAACAAAGCGGTCACCGCCTGCCGAAAACTTTTCTATCGTGTCAAAAAACAACTCTTCTGCCTCTGCCGAAGGACTAGATGTGTTAAACACATCGCCCGCAACAATAATAGTATCAACATTTTCATAGTTGGCAATAGACAAAATCTCTTCAAGCACTTTTTTTTGCTCACAGAGTCTATCTCTTCCATTAGTTTTTACGCCCAAATGCCAATCTGATGTATGTAAAAATTTCACAAAGCCCCTCCAATTAACAATTTCATTTGATTTGTTGTTGAAATTTTGTTTTAATAGTGTTATTATAAGTATTATAAACGGGTTTTACAAATTTTGCAATTATTTTTGCACGCAGGAGGAATTTAACTATGCTACTTTGCTCTTATTCCAGCAAGTTGGTGTTGGACGGCTACACAGTGCTGGACAACCGCTTTTTGAATGAGTTTTTGCCACAAGCCACAGGTGAAGATGTTAAAGTGTATCTGTTTGGGCTTAGCCTTTGCTCTAATCCTATCGCAGAAGAAAACAATCTTGACACTATTTCAAGAACTTTGTCGCTCACCGAAGAACAAGTGGTTAAAAGTTTTTCTTATTGGCAAGATGCGGGGCTGGTGCAAATTGCATCTAAAAATCCGCTTCAAATCAAATATTTGCCCGTAAGGTCAAACAGCGGAAGTTTGAAAATTAGAAATAAGTCTAAATTTTCTGACTTTAACAAGCAAATGCAAGAGGTTATTTCGGGCAGAATGATTACACCTGCCGAATTTAATGAATATTACACTTTGATTGAAACCTATCATTTTGAGCCAGAGGCAGTTTTGCTGATTGCTAAATATTGCACAAGCCTTAAAGGCGGTTCAATAAATTATGCATACATTTTGGCAGTTGCAAGAAGTTTTGCGGAAGAAGGACTTAAAACCTTTGAAACTGTTGAAGAAAAGTTTTTGGAACAAGAGCGTTCAAGCAAAGAACTTAAAAGTGTTTTGTCGGCTCTTAAAATCAAAAGGGATTCGGATATTGAAGAACGCAACTGCTATATTAAATGGACAACCAAACTTGGCTTTACTCACGGAGTTATTGTGGAAGTGGCAAAGACGATTAAATCGGGAGGGGTTGCAAAGCTTGACGAAATTTTAACAAAATATTTTGAACTTAAACTTTTGACAATGGAAGAAATCGAAGAATTTTCAAGTCAGCGTGAAAATTTGTTTGAAATTGCAAAAGCCGTTTCAAAAAACTTGGGGCTTTATTACGGCGATTACGAAACCGTTGTTAACAACTATGTTGTTGATTGGGCAAACAAAGGTTATGGTCTTGAAACGCTTATGTTTTTAAGCAACTATTGCTTTAAGCAAAGCATCAGAACTCTTGAAGGCTTTAATATAACTCTTCAAAAATTTTATAAACTCGGACTTGTTACCCTACCTTCCATAGAAAAGTATATCGACGCCGTTTTACTTACCGACGAAAAGATAAAAGAAGTTTTGGCAACTGCCGGACTTGAACGAAATGTTACGGCTTATGACCGTGATTGCTATAAAATGTGGACGGAAAATTGGGGCTATCTTCACGACCAGATTTTGCTTGTTTCCTCTAACTTTAAAGACAAAACCAATCCGATTTCTTACATTAACAGAGTGCTTGCAAATCTTCATGAACAAGGTGCAATCACAACCAAACAAATCGAAGAAAAACTTAAAGCAAACAAAGAACTTAAAGGTTTGGAAACAAAAACAAAATCAGAAAACAATTTTGAAACAAGAAACTACTCTCATGCTGAGTTATCTGCGGTTTTTGACTCTCTTGATGACGTTGAAATTTAAAAAATATTTAAGGAAAATTTATGGATAATATAGATTTGATTTTGCAAAGAGAATATGCTGCTAAAAGAGCAAAGGCACAAAAAAAGGCAGAGGCGAACATTCGCAAAGCCAGAAGTGTGCCGGCCTTTGTAAAACTTGAAAAAATCGAGAAAGAGCTTGAATTTGAAATTGCAAAAATAAAGGCGGAATTTCCTAAATCAGAGCAACTTAAACCCTTGCAAGAGCTTCTTAAACAGTTAAAACTTGAACGTGCGAAACTGCTTAAAATGATGAAACTTTCCGAATCCGACCTCAAACCAAAATACTCTTGCAACAAATGTTTTGACACAGGCTTTGTTCAAGGAAAAATGTGCGATTGCTATAAGACAAGACGAACCACTCAACTTGTTAAGCTTCAAGGGCTTGACGGCGGAGATATGCTTGATTTTGACAAATTTGATATTGAACTTATTTCTGACCCCGCTCAAAAAGAGCAGATGTTAAAACTTAAAAACTATTTGCAAAAATGGTTAAAAAAATATCCTAATGTAAAAAAGCGCAGGCTGACTATTTGCGGAGGCACGGGGCTTGGAAAAACTTATATTTCAAAGTGTCTTGCGGGCGAACTTATAAAAATGGGGCTTTCGGTTTGCTTTTTGTCGGCATTTGCAATGAACCAAAAGTTTTTGGACTTTCACACAGGAAAGCATCAATCAAACTCTAACGGGCTTGAAGCACTGCTTTATGCAGACGTTTTGGTAATTGACGACCTCGGCACAGAGCCGATGCTTAAAAATGTTACAACAAATTATTTAACTCTTTTGCTTTCTGAGCGCGAAAGGCTGGGCAAACCCGTGCTGGTAACCACCAACCTTTTGCCCGCAAATATCTATGAGCGCTATGACGAACGCATTTATTCGCGACTATGCAGCAAGCAAGACGGACAGGTTTTTCATTTAAGCGGTCAAGATTTGAGGCTGGTTCAAAGAGAAAAATAATCGAAAATCAAAACAGCAAATTTTTGCTGTTTTTTCTTTTTGCGAAAATTGTTGAAAAATTCCGCAAAAATATTTGTGAAAATATATAAAAATATATATACTATACTTGTATAGTTTTTTCCTTACTATCGGAGGATATATGAGAAAGATTTTTAAATTTGGCTTTTGTGCCATTGTTGCACTTGTATGCGGATTGTTTTTTTCTGCTTGCAAAGATAAAACTCCGCCCGCAAAACAAAATGTTGAAATTTCCGTTTCGGTTTCCACCAATGATGTTTATGCCTATGGAAATCTTCCAACAATATCTGCCAGCGCAACCGCAGGCGGGAATAGTGTTGCGGGAACAATTGTTTGGAACGCGGGTCAAACCGTTACCACGGCAAAAACCTCTTATGAATGGACTTTTACGCCTTATGACACAGCAATATACAACATTATAACAGGCTCAAAACAACTTAATGTTTTAAAATCAAATCCAAGCCCAAAAACAGCGGAATTTGATTTTGATATAGACGCAAACCTAAACGACCGCACTTTTGAATTTGAGTTTAACGGCAAAATCGTTGAAGGAAGCATTTCTTGGGAACAAACAACTTTTTCAAGAACCGAATTGGGTCAAGTAAAAGAGGTTGCATACACCTTTACCCCAAACGACAACGCAAACTTTAACACCTGCGAAGGAGCGGCAAAAATTTCGCTTAAAGTTCTCCCAAAGTTAAGCACTGCCGATGTTACCGATGCTGGCGTTATTGGAACTCAAATTCAAACCCTTAAAAACCAAATTCAAAATTCATTTTTTGACAACAATACTGTCAAAATCGAAGGCACGGCAACAATTTTGGAAACCTCCCTTTCTCTTGGCAAAAACACTTTGCACTATAACTTTATTCCAACAAACTCAGACATTTATTTGCCGATAAGCGGAGAAATCGATTTTGTTGCATTTAACAAAACTACCGACACATATTTAATTGAACGCGCAGACCAACTTGGCTCTTTTGGCGGAAAGCTTTTTTCGGAAAAGTTTAAGTTAACCAAAAACTTGGAACTTTCTGCTTCCGTTATTGAAAAATATAATATTTCTGACTCTTATGGAATTAAGCACAAAGTTGCCTCTTTGGGAATGTTTTGCGGAACACTTGACGGAAACAACTGCACAATCACCATTGATGCAAGTGAAGAAAAAACAAGGATTTGTGTTTTTGACAAACTTTCGGGAGCAAAAATTAACAATCTTAACATTTTGGGAAGTGGCGAGGTTGTGCTTGCATTAAGCGTGGCAGATTCAAGCATAACAACTTTAACAAACATAAATATTTCGGGCAGTGCAAATGACGCAAGTGAAAATTATGCTCCGTTTATTTCCTATATAACTGACATGGCAAACATTATTTTTAATAATTGCACAAGCGATTATGACATTGTGGGAACAACTGTTTCTGCTTTTGTTGGAGTGGTTGACAACGCTTCTGTGGTAAGATTTTTGGACTGCAAAATAAGCGGAAATATTTTTGCAAAAAATGTGGGGCTTTTTGCTTCTGAGGCTTCTTCACCTATTGATGTAAATTACGGAAACGAAAATTTGGGAACCATTGTTGCAAGCAATCATGTTTCCTTGGCAGGCGTAAACGACAAACTTTTGCTTGATTCTTACGGCGATATTATTGACGAAATAAGTCCCGATAATTTTTTCAACGACGGCGAAATAAGGCTGGAAAAATAATATTTTTTAACAAACACTTATGCGAAAAGGCAAAAACAGCTTTTTCGCTTTTTTGTT
>CAQFKO010000001.1 GCA_948787875.1 uncultured Eubacteriales bacterium | reverse complement strand
TAGGTTTGAGTGCTAAAATCAAAACATAATAAACTCAAAATAAAATTATAAGGGAGTGATTTTATATGGCAACAAAAAAAATAAAGGAAACTATTATAACAGTTAGAGGCTTAGAGGAAGTTAAGCAATTGCTTGGTCAATTGAATAAATTGCTGGCAAATATTGCTACAAGATCTGATGAAAGCATTAATATGGAAGAATTGAGAACTGAGCTTCAAGGTGTTGTTGGAAAAACTTTGAAGAAGTATCAATCTGCAGAAAATGCTTTTGATAAAAAGATTGCAGAGTTTGAACAGGAAAAAATAGATCTTGAAGCTGCTTTGAATTCAATTGAAGAGGCAAAAGCTGAATTAAAAGATTTGGAATCAAGAAAAATTTTAAGTGATAAAATTAAAGAGCTAAATGCTTTGTTAGAAGATCTTAAAAGAGAAAAAGCTGAATTAGAAACAAAACTTGCGACTTATAGTGATATTAGTCTTGAACTTGAAAATTCAAAATTAGATTCAATATCGGAAGAGGTTATTACCAATCTTAGTATTCTTTCAAACCCTAGCAGTGTTGCTGAGTTGGAAGAAAAAAATAATGAAATCAGCAGACTTAATGAAAGAATCAGCAGTTTGGAAGAACAATTAGCAGTTGGCTTTGATCTTGGAATTGCTACTGCTATCAGAGAAGAGGCATTGCAAGATGTTGAAGGTCAAAAAGCAGAAGCTTTTAATGCTGGTATGTCTTTAAAGGCACAAGAAGTTGCCAGACTTGAAAATGAAATCGAAATTTATAATGAGTCATTTAAAGAACTTGAAATAAAGCTTGCTGAATTTTCAGGGAGCAAAACCTCAGAAGAATATTTAAAGTTGGAAGAGGAATATAACTTAGCTAAAAAAGAAGTAGAAAATTTAAGAGTTGAACTTGAAAAACTTAAAGCTGAGAATGCAAAATCAGAAAATGAATTGAAAGCAACTAGAAACAATTTGGAAGCAGCTAAAAACAGTTCTTATACTGATGGTTATAACTCAGGTTATGGCAGTGGAAAAAAGAAATATAAAACTTGGGCTGTTGCCGCAACTGCAACTTCTGTTGGTCTTGCTGCCGCTCTTATTATAACAGGTTCTGTTCTTGGTGTTCAAAGAAATCAAGCTCGTGACCAAGTTAATGAATACGAAAACATTTTTGCTTCTGTTTCAGATGGTCAAGGCTTGCTTGCAAAACTTATGAGTGGTGAAGAAATTTCAGAAGAACAAAAAGCAGAATTTTTGAACATGGTTGCAGGCTTAAAAGGTCATGGAAACTCAAATATCAAAAATATTGGCACTAATATGGAAGGTATGCTTGAAGCTGCTTCTAAAATCGGTCAAAAAGAACAAGGTTTAAAGGCTTATCTTGACTTTATTTATCAATTAGAAAATACAAAAAATATTTACAATAATATTATTGCAGATGGCACTGTTTCTGCCGAAGAAAAAGCAGAGTTGGAAAAACAACTTGCCGCTCTTAACAATTATGAGGATGCAGCGCTCTCACAATTTAACCGTGAAAGCGAAGAAGGTTTGACCTTATTTGTTTCAAAAGACGGACAGGTTGTTGGCTTAAACGCTTCTAACAACAAATATATCAGCTCTATTTTTTCAACAGCAGCAAACTTTTATGACCTTCAAAACAGCAGTGCCGCTGACAAAGAAGAACTTCAAGCTCAAATCGATCAACTAAACAGCCAAAAATCTGAGCTTGACAAACAAATTGCTGACCTTCAAGCCCAATTAGATGAAAGCAATTCAGAAAATTCAGAACTAAAAAATCAAATTGAAGGCTTAAATAATCAAAAACTTGCACTTGAAGAGCAAATCAAAGACCTTGAAAACAAAGAAAAACAATATCTTGGACTTTTGTTTGAAACAAACAAAAACCTTGTTGATATGCTTGGCGAGGCTAACAAAGACGGCTTTGCAGGATTCAGCAAAGAACAAATAGATGCATTTTCTCAACTTTCTGGCTATACAGAAGATATTCAAAAGGCATACAAAGAAAAGTTTGGTCAAGATGCAGACTTTGCAACAGATTTTAGCGGACTTGTAAATGCAGTTAACACACTTGCTACAACAAACTTAAACAATGCAAAAACCGTTGCTGATTACACAAAATATATCGGCGCAGTTAACGACGCTATTGCCGGACTTTACACAAAAGACGAAAATGGTAATGTAACACTTAAACCTGTTTATACCATGGACGAAAATGGTAATGTTTCTGATAATTCCGAGAATCTTCTTGCTTCATTAAAGCAAGTTGAATCTGAAATTAACATGGAAGGTTTAAAAGCAGTTTCTTCTGAACTTACTAACATGCTTAAAGGAACAGGCACAATTCAAAAAACCGCAAACGAATACAAAGAAGCAATTGAGCAAATCAACAGTTCAATCCAAGCTATCAATGACGCTCTTGCCGATGGTTCAATTTCAGAAGAAGAGGCAGCTAAGTTAAAAGCGGACTTTGCCGCTGCAAAAAATCAATTTGCACAAGAATATATTTCAGAATACTTGGATTTGGTTGAATCAGTTGAAAGCATGAGTTCAAAATCTGCCGAAACCATAAAGAATTTGCAAGACCAAATTGCTTCAAAAGAAAGTGAAATTGCAGACAAGCAAGCTCAAATTGACAGTCTTAGCGGAGATAAAACAGCACTTGAAGCAGAAAAGGCCGCACTTGAAGCAGAAAAAGCTGAACTTTTGGCAGAAATCGAAGAGCTTAAAAAGAATACTCCGGAAGAGCTTTTAAAACAACTTGAAGCGCACAAAAAGAATTCAACTTTTGTTAATGCTCTTTATACAAGCGTGTTTGGTGAAATTCCTGAGGGCATGACTGACGAGGAAATGAGAGATGCTCTTAAAACACATCTTGGACTTTCTGACAGTGAACTCGGAAAACCTAATGAAGGTGACAAAGACGAAGCTCCTCAACCATTTAATAACTAATTAATTAAGATAATGGATATAGAAATATATCCATTATTTTTTTGCAATTTGTTTAAATTGGCACATTTGTTGACATTATATTATATAATTAATATAATAAAAATATGGAAAACTTTTTAGGCGTAAACAGAGTTGCGTTCAAGATTGGCGAGTTTGAGGTTTATTGGTATGGCATAATTATTTGTGCCGCAATTTTAACTGCAATTTTTGTGGATTGTTTGTATTGCAAAAAAAAAGGCTATCCGACGGACTTGCCACTTACGATTGCACTTGTCATTCTTCCGACGGGAATTTTGTCTGCAAGGCTTTTTTCTGTGCTGTTTGAACCGGGGCTTTCAATGGCAGATTATTTTAATTTTAGAACGGGTGGACTTAGCATTATCGGCGGAATAATCGGCGGAGGATTGGGGCTTCTTGTTTATTGCCTGATAAAAAAACGCAAAAATGCGTTTGAACTTTTTGACACACTTTGTGTTGTGCTTTTGCTTGCAATGGCTATTGGCAGGTGGGGAAACTTTTTTAACTCCGAGGTCTATGGTCAAGTAATCGATTCTAGTTCTTATTTTGCAAGGTTTCCTTTTGCCGTAGAAATTGATGGAGTGTTTTACCAAGCATTATTTTTCTATGAATCATGCGCAAATCTTTTGGGCTTTGTTATAATGACTTTTATATTTTTATACTCAAAACAAACGGGCTTTGCAACAGCATTTTTCTTAATATATTACGGAACGGTTCGCTCTATTTTAGAGCCGCTGAGACAGTCGCAATATGTGCTTAAACTTGCAGGAATTCCTATGTCTCAACTTATGAGCTTTTTTATGATAGCAGTGGGTGTGGGCGTTCTTATTTATGCGATTTATAAAACTACCAAAGCAAAGGGGCTAAAAAATGAACAAAAATAATAATTTTGAAAGCATTGAACAGCTTACCAAAAACGAGCTTAATGCAATAGAAAAAAGCGATAAGCTAGACAAGCTTGAAAAAGAAAGTATTCGAAATAAAAAAATTATTGCCGAATTCAAAGAGCGTGAAAAAAGCTCTGCAAGGGCATTGGTTCTTTATGAAAGAAAAATAAAATATTTGAAGCAAGTTTTTGCGTCGGAAATTATTTCTGCAAGCGAAAATCTTTCGGCTGACGGCTTAATTCAACAAAAGTTTAGAGAGGTTTTTGACGAAGACGAGCTTGAATTAACTGAAATTTTGTCTGAATTGAACCAAGCGGAGAACAAGTTAAAACAGCTTGCGGAAAAACTTCAAACCATTGCAACAATATCAAAAAGCGACAGAGATTTTATTTTAAACAAACAACCTCAAATCGTGTCAAACGAAAGCGTTGAAGACCGATTTAACAGGCTAAAACAAGAGTTTAGTCAAAAGATAGGTTCAAGTGTAAGCAGAAAGCGTGGAAGACCAAAAAGGGACGAGCAGAGCATTGTTGCTGATATTGGCTTGGGCAAAAAATTTAAAAAGAATGACGGAAATGAGCAAATTGAAGATAAGTTCAATGAACTTTTTTATGTTGCTCCTTCGGAAGTCGGCTCAAATTCGGCAAGCGTTATTCCTCAAACGGAAGACAGCCTTTTTGACTTTAACGAAGCGCTAAATCCAAATATTTCACTTAAAGATATTATGGCAGATATTATGTCTGATTCGGGTGAAGACGATTTGACCTTTGTTAATAAAACCGAGGTAAAAGAAGAAAATAATAAAAATAATTTATCTGAAATTGAAAGGCTTGAAGCGGGAGTTATCGTTAAACCAAAAATTCAGAAAAATCAAAACAACAAATCATTTTCGTCTTCAATGCAAAAAAAATTGGATTTTGATAAACACTTTTTGTCTTTTAAAAATATCGTTGATGACAAATAAAAAAAGACCAATTAAACTTGGTCTTTTTTGTTTGTGCTTTCGGGAATATCTGTAACCAAAACCTCGGTTGTAAGAATGGTAGCAGCAACACTTGAAGCATTTTCAAGAGCGCATCTTGTTACTTTTGTTGGGTCAATTATTCCGCTTTCAAACATATTTACAAAAGTTCCGTTCAGGGCATTATAAGCAATATTTTCGCTCAATTTTTCTTCTGCTTTGTTCGCAATAACGCCCGCATCTTCTCCTGCATTTTTTGCAATTTGTCTAATAGGTGCTTCAAGTGCATTCAGCACTATTTCCGCACCTGTTTTTTCGTCTCCGAAAAGCGATTGAGACAATTCTTTTACGCATTTTTTGCAAGCGAGCAGTGCCGCTCCGCCACCCATAACAATTCCTTCTTTTGTAGCAGATTTTGTTGCAGAGAGTGCATCTTCTATTCTCAGTTTCTTTTCACGCATTTCAACCTCGGTAGGTGCTCCAACTTCAAGCACCGCCACGCCGTCAGAAAGTCTTGCAAGCCTGTCTTCGATATTGATTTTTTCATATTCTTCGGGATTGGCATCTAGTTGCAAGTGTAGTTTTGATTTTAAATTTTCAATTTCAGTTTGGTTAGCTTTTCCGCCGATTATTATGGTTTTGTCTTTAAAAACTTTAACAACAGACGCTTCACCAAGGTCATTAACAGAAAGTGATTTTAAGTCTGCGTTTAAATCTTTTGAAACATAGTTTGCTCCGGTTAGCAATGCTATATCTTGCAAATAAAATTTTTGCTTTTCGCCAAAGGCAGGAGCTTTTACCGCAACTGAATTAAAACTGCCTCTTAAAGTGTTGATTGCAAGCGTTGAAAGTGCCTCGCCGTCAACATCTTCTGCTATAATAAGCAAAGGTCTTGAAGTTTTCATAACCTCTTCCAAAAGAGGCAACAGGTCACTGATGTTAGATAGTTTTTTGTCGGTTACCAAGATATACGCATTTTCAAGCACTGCAAAATTTGAGTTTTGAGGAATCATATATGGTGAAATATAGCCTCTGTCAAATTCAAGCCCTTGGGTTACTTTTAAATTGGTTTGGCTGGTTTTAGATTCTTCAATTGTTATAACGCCGTCTTTTCCAACCTTTTTAAATGCTTCGGAAATAATTTTTCCAATCTCTTCGCTTCCTGCCGAAATTCCCGCAATTTGTTCAATTTCAAGGTCGCTTGAAACAGGTTTTGAAATTTCTTTTAAATGCTTAACTACCGTGTTTGTGGCTTTTTCTATTCCTTTTCTGAGAATAATTGCATTTGCACCGCTTGCAATATTTTTCAACCCGCCTGAAACTATTGCTTCTGCCAAAACACAAGCTGTGGTTGTTCCATCGCCCGCATTGTCGTTGGTTTTGATTGAAACCTCTTTAATAAGATTTGCTCCCATATTCATAAAAGGATTTTCCAACTCAATTTCTTTTGCAATAGAAACACCGTCATTGGTAATAAGCGGGGTAGCATATTTTCTGTCTAACACAACATTTTTGCCTTTTGGACCAAGTGTGATTTTTACCGTGTCAGCCACAGCTCTAATGCCTGCGTTTAACAGATTTCTTGCCTCATCGCCGATTTTAATTTGTTTTGCCATAATTTTCTCCTAAAATGTTAATCTTTATCAAAAACGCCCAAAATGTCACTTTGACGAAGTATAACATATTCTTCGTCGTCACATTTAAAGGCAGTTGCTCCGTATTTGTTGTAAAGCACATGGTCGCCCACAGAAACAGCCATTTCGGACTTGTTTCCGTCAAAGTTATCGCCCGTGCCAATAGCAACAACTTTTGCATAAAGTGGCTCGTCTCCCACACTTTCGGGAATAATAAGCCCTGATTTTGTTTTGTTTATTTTTTCCAAATTTTTCAAAACAACTCTGTCGAACAATGGTTTAAAATTCATATATAACTCCTTTGCATCTAAATTATATGTAACAATAATATTATTTAAACCTTAATATTTTTTTGAATTAAGGCAGAACTTGTCGCATAAATTATTGTAGGTGCTTATGATTTTATAATAAGGTAGGATATTTTAAATTGCAAGAAAGTGTGCCATATTATTTTTTGAGAAAAAGCAGAAAGAGGCAAGGAAAGCGTGCTATTGGCTTTTTGTTGTCTTTTGTTTTTGTTGCCGTTATTGTTGCAGTAAGTTTGGCATTTGCATTTAAGCCAAAATCAGACAGTTTTTTGGGTGAAAAAAAATTTTATTTTGTTTACACAAATTTCAACTTAAAAAAAGACCCGCTTTCTGATGAGCAAGAGTTGATAAAAAAGCTTGGTGGAAGCGGAGTATTGATGCTTCATGATAATCGCTATTATTTGATAGCAAATGTTTATTTTTCTAGTGAAGAGGCAGAAGAAATTAAAGAAAATATAAATAAAAGCTTTCCTAATTGCGGAATAATAACAGTGACCGAAAGTTTGTCAAAAGCACAAAAAAGAGCAGTGAAATCCAATGAAAATGTTTATGCTTGTTTCAGATTTTTTAGCAAATTTTTAATTGAGCTTCAAGCTAATTCTATGAAATATATAGCGGGGAGTTTGTCTGAGTCAGGGCTTTGCAGTGAAATTATGGCAAAAAAGCTTGAAATTGCAGAACTTATTAAAGAAAACAGCAAAAATAGTGATGAGCTTGGCAAAAAAGTATTGAGCAATTTAAGCCTTGCAGAAAAATTTTTATCCAATTTCTTTGATGAGTTCTTTAATAGCAACAAAAAGCAGGCTGTTTTGGCTCAGCTCACAGTAAATTTGTCGCTCTCTTGGTGCAATTTGATTGATAATTTATAAAATGCCTTTAAAATAATTGTCGTTTTTGGTAAAATATGTTATGATTATGATACTAAGGAGCGTGAGCTTATGGGATTTATGAATTGGCTTATGAAAGGTGTTGGTTTTGAAAACGAACAAGTTTATGACGACACCATTGAAAAAGAAAAGATTAGGCAAGAAAAACAAGAGGCTGCATTTGAGCGTAAACGCATAAAAGACGAGCAAAAGGCAAGAAAAGCACAAGAAAAGGCAGACAGAATTGCCCGAAAATATTCTTTAAAACAAGAAAAAGATGTGGAACAAAAACCACAAAAGCCTCAAAGCACAATGAATTCTTATTTGGAAAATCCTGACCAATACAATACATCAAGAACCTATGATGCACCTGTTAATAATTATGGAACAAATTCAACCAATGTTGGTGGATACGGAACAAAAAATGTTGAGTTTTTGTATCCAACAAGGTTTGAAGATGTGCAATATGTTATTAACTTTTTAAAAGAAGGCGAATCCGTTATGCTTAATCTTAACAGCATGAACGAGGGCGACAGTCAAAGACTTTTAGACTGCGCAAGCGGTGCTGTCTATGCATTAAACGGAAATATCAGGCATGTTGATAATAATATTTTTCTGCTTACTCCGGAGGGATTTAATATTAAGATTCCTAATTCTCAACCGTCTCAATCGTAAAAAACTGTAAAAACTTTGAATAAATTGTCGAAATCTGCACATTATAGTAGTAGGAGCAATTTATGATAGGTTTTGATGACGATGATGTTATTTCTGCATTAAGGGAAGAAAACAAAGAGTCTATTCGTGAAATTATGTACGAAAAAGACAGAATAATTTCTCTTCAAGAGAAGGATATGGATTCTCTTAAACGCGAAATTATTTCGTTAAAACAACAATTAAATGGCTCTAAACATAGAAAGAAGTAGCAATACTTCTTTTTGTTTTGTTGACATATTTTGATTTTAATTATAAACTTAAAATATAAGAAGGAGTATGCAAAATTATGTTTAATAAAATTGTTATAGTTTATGACCATCGTGTTAATGTTAAATATATTGAAAAAATAAAACAAGTTTTAAACGAGGCTTCTGTTCAAAGTTTTGTTGTAAGTGAAGAGGAAAATGTCGCAAACGATTATCCGCTTTTGGTAAAAAGAGCCAAAGAAGAATATAAAAAAGTTGGGGCAGATGGCATAATACTTTTGTGCGGTTCCGGAGTCGGAATGAACATGGTTATAAATAAGTTTGACGGTTTTAGGGGGCTGGTTGCACATAGCGAGGAAGAGGCTTATTTTGCTCGCAGTCACGAAAATGCAAATGCTCTTTGTTTTGGTGTTGGCGTTGAAGACGGAATAAGAGAAATAAAGCCTTTTTGCAGACGCAAGATGGCAAGAATTGTTTTAACTTTTCTTTCAACCGAATTTGCCGGTGGAAGACATGAAAGGAGAGTTAACCAAATAAAAGATATTGAAAAGGAAAACTAATGAGAGAAAAACAAACAAAAGAACTAGACTTAAAAAATGTTTGGCTGAGTTCACTTAAAAAATTTTTTATTATAATGCTGTGTTTTGTGGTTTTATTCTTTTTTATAATAATGTCATTGTTTTTTATCAGTCCAAAAACCGCAGCAAAATTTTTTGGCTCAATGAATATGAAAAATGCCCAAGAAACTTGCCTTATAACAGAGTATAACAAAAACAGCTCTGCTGCAAATTTATATAACCTTGTGATATTTGAATCCGAACAAAATAATTTGGAATCCGAGCTGATTTATTTGAGCATGCTTTTTGCAAGAGACGACTATAATGAGTTTTGCAAAAAAACAGATAGTGCAAGTTTAAGTGCAATAAACAACAACAAAAGTCTGATTGCAATCAGTTGCAATGTTAACAGTTATTTGATAAATCAAAAAGTAAAATGTATGTATAATATTGGCATAGAAAGTGGCGCTATAATAAAATTTATTCTTCCAAAAGTTGAAGAAAAAGAACTTGCCGAAAATTCGTTTTCTACTTTTATTGAACTTGTTTTGGGTGATAAAAAAATAAGCGATAATAAAAAGTTAAGCATATTAAATTCACTAAAAGGCTATGACATTTTTGATGCTGTTGAAGCAAAGATTTCGAAACTTCAAAGCATTGTAAAGTCTGAAAATATTTCTAAGCACGATTTAATAATTTATAGTTATGCACTTGTCGGAAATTGCAGAGGACTATATTTAACTTACCTTAATATTTATGAAAACGAAAGTGCTGAGTTTAAAGATGCAAAACAAAATTATGAAGACGCCATAAAGATTTACAATGAGTCAATTTCTTAGTGTTATATCACACATAATACCCCAAATTTTAAGGATTTATGTGTGATTTTTTATTTTAAAAAAGTTATTTTAAATTTTTTATAACTATTGAAATTTTATTGTTGTTTTGATATAATTAAATATGTGGAGGAACAAAAATGTATACTTATCAAGACATTGTTGTTATTGAAAATTTTGACTATTCCGAAAGTGAATTGAACCTCGCAAAAAAGCAAATAAGTGGTATAAAAAATCCTCAAATCGTTTTGTTAAGAGAGCAAGTGCTTAGTGACAAATCGGCTTTTGAAAAAATTTGCAAAGACTTTGAAGGCTGTGATATTTTAATATATTTAGAAGACGAAATTAATTCGCGTTTAAATAAAAACAGTGATGTTTTTGATAATAATGAAACTGCAATTTTGAAAGAGAATTTTAAGGTATGTTTGTCTTATGGTTGCAATATGTTTTTGTCAGACAATCTTTATGAAGTGGGCGAAATGCACAGAAATAAAATTCCGTTTACAAGAGCGCTAGAAGCAAGTTCAAAGATAAATGCTTGGGTGGAAGAAATTTTAAACGCAAAGGGAACTGACGGAAATCCGCTTAGTTCGTTTGAAAAATATCTTTATGCATATATGATAGTTTCTGAGTTTAAATATAATGAATCGGAAGACTTAAATGAGTCAAGAGATTTGTCAAGAATTCTTACGGGCAATAATATTGTTTGCGTTGGTTATGCTCAACTTTTGTCAGAACTTTGCAACAGAATAGGCATTCCTTGCAAGCCTCAATCACTCTTTAAGGGAAATGAAAAAGATTATAAATATGGTGAAAGCAATCACCAAAATTGTATGGTTTATTTGAACGACCCAAAATATAATATTGACGGATTTTTTATGGCAGATGCTTGTTGGGACAGTTTTAAAAGTTTTGAGCAACCAAAAACTCTTTGCCATTCGGCGTTGCCATATATTGATTTAAAAGAAATATTTGTTAAAAACAAAAAGCTTAATTTTGTTGAAGACAAAGACGAAAAATATGCTTGCTTTAAGTTTCTGCAAAGTGTTGGAATTAACAATGATAAAGTTTTAATTTCCGAACAGCCGAATGTTGCCAAATTTGCAAAAGAGCATTTAACAAACGGAGATTTTGATTTTGAGCTTTGCGATTTATTAAAAAACACTTGGCAAGATGTTAGGCAAGTAGTAAAAAGCGGGTTGCTTGAAGAAGAGTCTTTACCAAAATTTAAATCTAAGTCAGAAGCATACAACTTTGTTGCAGAGTGCTTGATAAACAGTTTTTGTGGAGATTATGATATTTCGGGAAGCATTGATCCTGATCTTGCTTACGAAAATTTAGAAAGTGCTATTTATGTTTTGCAAAAAGATTTTTCGGAAAAGTATCAAAGCTTTGAATCCAATGTTTTAAGTGTTGTGAAAAATTTGGATATAGAAAGCGATTTTAATAAACTTCATATTTTAGCAACAATAATTGATGAAAAAACCTTAGACGACAATTTTGATAAACTTAAATATATAAGAGAAAATTGTTTTAAGTGCCCTAGTTTTGAGGCTTATAGCAAGGCAGTTACCAATGTTTTGCTTTCTAAGGGAATGAAATTAGACAGAGCGAAGAAAAGCGCTAATAAAAAATTAAAACAATCAATTATATATGCAGATGCATATTGGGAAATATCTCAAAATGCCACCAATCCATTTTCCAAAGCAATGTTTGAACGCTCAAAATATTCACAATAAAAAAACCGCCTAATAGGGCGGTTTTTTGTTTTTTAAAATGCGAGTTTGCTGTTAACATAAGTTTCGAGTTCGTTTATATCAAGCCTTATTTGTTCCATTGTGTCGCGGTCACGAAGGGTAACTGTGTTGTTTTCCAGCGTGTCAAAATCAATTGTTACGCAATATGGAGTTCCGATTTGGTCTTGACGGCGATATCTTTTTCCAATAGAGCCGGCTTCGTCAAAGGTGCACATAAAGTGTTTTGAAAGCTTTTTATAAACCTCACGAGCTTTTTCTGACAAGTTCTTTTGAAGAGGAAGAACCGCAACCTTATATGGAGCAACTGCGGGGTGGAAATGCATAACAACTCTTGTGTCTCCGCCTTCTAAGGTTTCTTCGCTATATGCTTCACAAAGCATTGCAAGTGTAAGTCTGTCTGCACCAATTGAATATTCAACATCATGAGGAATATATTTTTCGTTGGTTACAGGGTCAAGATAATACATATTTTTGCCTGAAAATTCTTGATGACGGGCAAGGTCATAGTCTGTGCGATAGTGAATTCCATTAAGTTCGTTCCAGCCAAAAGGATATTTAAAAATAATATCGCAAGCAGCTTTTGCATAAAACGCAAGTTTTTCATGATCTTTAAAATCTAAGTGCTCTTTGTTAAAACCAAGGTCGATTAAAAATTGCATTGCCATTTCTTTGTATTCTGCATAATATTTAAAGCCTTGTTCTTCGTTTTTGCAAAACATTTGATGTTCCATTTGTTCAAATTCAATTGTTCTGAAAGTAAAGTTTCCCGGAGTGATTTCATTTCTGAAAGCTTTTCCTATTTGACCGATTCCAAAAGGAACTTTTGCACGGGTTGTTCTTTGAACATTTAAAAAGTTAACAAATTCGCCTTGGGCGGTTTCGGGTCTAAGATATATTATGTCTTTTTCGTCACCTGCAAGTCCTCTTGATGTTTCAAACATAAGATGGAATTGGCGAATAGGTGTCCAATTAAAGTTTCCGCAAACAGGGCAGTTTACATGGTGTTCGTCAATATAAGCTTGCATTTCGTCGTTTGTCATTGCATCAACATCAACAGTGCCTTTTGAATGTTGTTCAATAAGGTTGTCGGCTCTCATTCTTGCTCTGCAATTTTTGCAATCCATTTTTGGATCGGTAAACGAAGCAACATGCCCTGAGGCTTCCCAAACTCTTGGGTTCATCATTATTGCGGCGTCAACACCAAAAGAATTTTCAGATTCTTGAACAAAGCGTTTCCACCAAAGTTTTTTTATGTTGTTTTTAAGTTCCACACCAACAGGACCATAATCCCAAGTATTTGCAAGTCCGTCATAGATGTCGGAGCCGGGGTAGACAATACCTGTGTTTTTGCAGTGTGACACAAGTTTGTCCATAGTAAGTTTGTTTTCTTCCATAATAATTTTTCTCCTAAAATTTATTTTGTTTTTAAGCTAAAACAAAAAGCCTAATCTTTTGCGCGCCGCTAGCAAAAAGATAAATAAAATCTATTTAACTATTGCTAAGGGGCGAGAGATTAGACCCGTGGTTCCACCCTTATTAGTATTAAAAAATACTCACTTTATTTTTTGTATTGCTCCAAAGTGCCTTCGCTTGAAGTTTTCAGTTTCTTGCACCAACCGAAACCTCTCTTAGGAAAATTGTTCAAGTTACTCTTCTTTTTCAACGCAATTTATAGTTTTATTATATATCACAAAAAACTATTTGTCAACAAATAAAAAACAAAGTATTTTGCAAAATTTGCAGTGTTGTGCGTTGCATAGCACCCCAAAATATAAGCAATTATGGGCAATAACAAAAATTTACTTTGTTTTTGAAGCAGTGTTGTTAAGTGAGCAAATAAGCCTTGCCATATCTTCGGTTGACTCGTTCATGCCGTCTTCAAGCCATTCTATTAGCACATGAGTCATTGCACCAAAATAATAAATAGGAATATATTTAGAGGTTTTGCTAATATAGTCATTTGGTGTGTTGGCTTTTAGTTTTTCCATAATTGTTTCGCCCAAGGTTTTGGAGATTTGGCTGTTTAGCAGGGCAAGAAAATGCTTGTTATATTTCTTGAAAATTTCAAAATATTCTTTTGTTATTGTGAATTGATTTTTTATTTCAAGAATTTCAATATTTGCTTTTAACTCTTTTGAAATGTTATCCAGCAATTGAAAAACAAGGTCTTCTTTTGATTTAAAATTTCGATAAAAAGACATTCTTGAAACGCCGGCTTTGTCTGCTATGTCACAAACAGAAAGTTTGTCAAAACCATTGGTAACAAGCAGTTTGCAAAATGCATCAATAATATATTCTCTTGTCAAATTTTCTTTTTTTGTTTCCATAATCTTTTTCCTTTGTATACTTTCACATTATATTATAAATTGATTTTTGGCAAGTGTTTTTGTCATTTATCAAAATTTTTGTACAACCGTTATTACTCGAAATTCTGAGAAAATGCAAGGTGTTACAATTTTTTATTTTTGACAAATTTTGTTAAAGGCAAATTTTATAAACAATTATTTTTTTAATATTAAAAAAAGCGCTAGCAATTTTAAACAAATTTTTATATAATAAATATAGTATAGGTAAAAGGAGAGAGAACTTTGCTTGAACTGAAAAATATAAAAAAATATTACAAAATGGGCGATAATGTTGTTAAAGCCCTAGACGGAATAAGCCTTGTTGTTGAAGATGGCGAATTTGTTACCATTATTGGTCCGTCAGGCTCGGGTAAGTCAACCATGATGAATATTGTTGGTTGTCTTGATATTGCGACCGAGGGCGAATATCTTGTTGACGGAGTTGAGATTTCCAAATATTCGGAAAATCAACTTGCTTTTTTGCGTAACAAAAAAATGGGTTTTATTTTTCAAGGGTTTAACTTGCTTCAAAATATGACAGCTTATGAAAATGTTGAACTTCCGCTAATTTATCAAGGCATTTCAAAAGTCGAAAGGCAAGAAAGAGTGCTTTCTGCACTTGAAATTGTTGGAATGAAAGAAAGAATGAAGCATAAACCAAGCGAACTTTCAGGTGGACAACAACAAAGAGTTGCAATTGCAAGGGCTTTGGCAACCAAACCAATGTGCATTTTGGCAGATGAGCCAACGGGAAATCTTGATTCGGTTACCGGCGAAGAGATTATGACAATTTTAAGAAAACTTAATGAAAACGGCACAACGGTTATAATCATTACTCATAATGACGAAATTGCCGCAAGTTCAAAAAGGGTGGTCAGAATTCATGATGGCAAAATTGATTCTGATGTGGTTAATAACAATTTGATTGAAAACGAAAAAACTACTGATGCTTTAAAAGAAAAAAAGAAAGTCACAAAAAAATCAGCCACAGATTCAGCTGTCGGTGAAAATAAATCAAAAAGAGCCACCTCAAAATCCAAAGCAAAGGAGGGTAAATAAATGCATTTATGGCAAGCTTTTAAAATGGCGTGCAAATCCCTTTGGACAAACAAGCTCAGAAGCTTTTTAACAATGCTTGGAATAATAATCGGTGTTATGACGGTTTCGCTTTTAACAACTGTTGCAGCTTCGGTGTCTGATGCAGTTATTTCTTCCATAAGGTCACAAAGCACACTATCAATAATTATGAACACTTCTTCAACGCTGGCCGGCAGCAAAAATACAATGACTTATAAAGACCTGAATTCTATTTTGAAAAATGAACAGCCAAAAACAGATGCCGCAAATTATTTTGATTATGCAATGATATATTCAACATCTGGTGCAGTTGCCGGTGAACTTGACGGCGAGGTAAGTGAAGTAAAAGACTATTTACAATTTGAAAAACTTTATTCTTACACAAAAGAAGAATTGGAAGCCATGACAGAGAACGAAAGACTTATTGCATATATGAGAATGGCAAAGCAAAAAGCCCTTCCAATAAGTTCTTCAATCTATGCGGTAGACAAGTCGCTTGCAACGGTTTATGAAACCAATCAATACGGAAGATTTCCGGAAGCAGACGACGAAATTTTGGTGGATCAAGAGTTTGTAAAAACTTATATCGGTCAAAATGTTTCGGCTGTTGACGCAATAGGGAAAAAGGTGACTTTTGGAATAAATTATTATTCAAGAATTTCAATAAAAATGAGTACTATGTCTGACACAACTCTTGAAAATATCAGCAATTACATAACTAATTTGGTTTATCCAACAGGTGTTGGAGAAGACGGAAATCCAACTTATTCAAGTGCTAATTTAAAGATTTTAAGCTCAAACTATAATGAAGAATCCAAAACGCTGACCTTTGATTTGGCATATTTTCAAACCTTAAAAAATGATGCTGTAAAGGCTTTGTTAATGCTATCTCCTGATATTAAAGCTAGTGCTGATTTAACAGCTCCAAATGCTATTATTGTTGAAGATAAGTTTGAAACAAAAAATTCAAAAACATACACTGTTTGCGGTGTGTTAAAGGAAGACGAATCCGCAATGTTTACGGGAATGAGCACATCTTCCGATGACGAAAATTCGCTAATCAGCGTTATGATGTCCAGCAGAAAGGGTGCTTGTTATATGCTTCTTGACGAGAGCAACTTAGCCCCTATTGATGCAAAGGCAGAAACGGTTGAAGATGTTGTTATAACTTATGCATACCTAAGATACAAAACCGAAGATGTTATGTCTGAAAGTACAACTGATATAACTATTGCTTTAATTCGAGGCGGTTATGATTATATGCAAGACTTTATGATAGTATCAATGAGCAATGTTGCAAAAATCATTTCCACAGTTATGAATATCTTAACAACAATGTTAACGGTTATTTCGGTTATTTCGCTTGTGGTGGGTGGCATTGGAATAATGAATATTATGCTTGTTGCGGTAACCGAAAGAACAAAGGAAATCGGAATCAGAAAAGCAATCGGTGCAAAGCGTTCTTCGATTTTGGTTCAATTTTTGGTAGAGGCATTGATGTTATCGTTAATCGGCGGAGGAATTGGATTAATAATTTCTGCAATCGGTTCGGCAATCATTGCTTCGGTTATGGGCATAGCAATTTCTATGCCGTTCTGGGTAATAGCAATGAGCCTTGGCTTCTGCACGGCAATCGGATTGATTTTCGGAATGTTCCCTGCGGTGAAAGCCAGCCATATGCAACCTATTGAAGCACTTCGTCGCGATTAGACTAAAAAAAGGAAAAATAAAAATTCTGGGCACTTATGCAGGTTTGCATAATTGACCAGAATTTTTTTAATCTTTTCTATTGCTTGCAAATATCATTGCATAGCTTAAAAATCTTAAAAAGTATAACATTGATATTGTGGTTGCGGAAACATAAGTCATTATTGCGGCTTTTAGCATATCTTTTGATATATTCAATTCGTCTCGGCTAAACATCTTTGTTTCTTCCAACATTTTTAGGGCTCGCTTTGAAGCATTATATTCAAGCGGCAGGGTAACTAGTTGAAATATAAGACTTGCGCCATACAGTATAACGCTTGTCCAAGTTATGTAAAGACCAACAACGGGAAGATAGAACGTAAAGCTGAGAATAGAACCTAACAAAACCATCGGAACAAACATATATGATATAAAGTTAACAACGGGAACAAGTGCACGCCTCAGCCTAAATAAAAACATTTTTTGTTTGTCTTGAACGGCATGTCCGACTTCATGTGCGCAAATTGCAAGTGCTGCGACCGAGGTTGATGAAAAGGTTGAAGAAGACAATTTTAAAACTTTGTGTTTTGAATCATAGCAATCTGTTAGTTTTCCGTTGATTTCAACAACATCGACATCGTCAATTTCCGCTTTATGCAAAAGCACTCTCGACAGTTCATCGGCAGTTATATTGCAAACAGATAAAACTCCTTTGTATTTTTCGAATGTTGAGTGTACTTTTATCTGAAAAATTGAACCGGCAATTAGGCACGGCAAAAATAATACCGCAACTGTAATATAAACGGCTACCCAAATGTCCATGTATTACCTCCGAAAATTATTTAATGGTTTAGTTAAGTGTATAAAATTTGCAGTATTATGTCAAATATAAATTTAAAATGATTTGCTTCAACTTTGTTGAAATCTGTCGTTAAATATTGTAAAATATAGTTGAGGCATTTATGAAAATTGATTATATTTTGTCAGATACCACAAAAAAGGCTACCACAAAAGCACTTGAAGCTGTTGTCAAAAAAGCAGAGGCAGATAAGTTTTCAAGTGTTATTGTTCTTGTGCCAGAAACAAAATCAATTATAATCGAAAAAGAAATGCTAAGTCTTTGCAAAAACGGGGCAACTGCAAATATTTTTGTTTACAGCTTTGTAAGGCTTATTTCCAGAATGGGCGGAATAAAAAGCGAAAATGTAATTTCAAAACAAACTTGCATAGTTTTGATAAGAAAAATTATTTTTGATAATATAGATAAGTTTGTTTGTTACAAAAAAACCGCAAAGTCACTCGGTTTTGCCGAAAAAATTTATGACACAATTGCACAACTTAAATCCAGCAATGTTTCGCCACAGGATTTGGAAGACTCTTTGTCAAATTTCAGTGAGGCGCTTAGGCTTAAACTCAGTGATATTCTTTTAATCTATAAAGAGTATCAAAACAGACTTAGTGGTGAGCTTTTTGACGATTGCGACAGGCTGGCTCTTATTTCCAAGTTTGCAAAATCAAACAAGCTTATAAATGAGTCCGATGTTTTTGTTGTGGGGTTTGACAATATTACCTTTGAAATGGAAGATGTGCTTAAAGATATTGCAACTCATTCAAAAAGCATAACCTTTTCCTCAGTGTATTTTAATTCAAAACGAAAAGATTTTTATATTCAAAAAAACGAACTTTATTTAAAGTTTAAGCATATAGCAGACAGCCTTAAATATGCTTATGTTCCTTCATTTTACAAAACTTTTGAAAGTGGTGATTTTTATAATATTGCAAACTATTTGTTTAGCACGGAAAATAAAAAATTTGAACCAAAGGGCAATGTAAAAGTTTTTGAAGCTCAAAACAAAAAGCAAGAACTTGAATTTGTTGCGACTAACATTATTGAAGAGATAAGGTCGGGAAAAAGGTTTAAAGATATCGGAGTTTTTGCGTGCGGTCTTGAAGAAAACTACAAAGATATTGAAAACACTTTTAAAAGATATAATATTCCTTATTTTATTAACAGAAAGCACAAGCTTTCAAATCATTTTTTTGTAAAATTCATAGAAGGTGCTTTTGCTCTTTATTTTTGGCATTTATCAGTTAATGATGTGCTTAATTTTGTTTCCAATCCGCTTTTTTGCGAAGTCGATTTGTCTGAATTTTATAATATTGTAAAGGCTAGCGGAATAAATTATGGCGGATTTTTAAGCGAAATAAAATATGAGTTTAAAAACGAACAAGACGAGCAAATTTTTAGCAAAGTTTTAAATAAGTTAAAGCTGTTTTATTTGGCTTTTGAACAAAGGTTAAGCAGTTCAAAAACCGTTAATGATTTTGCCAATTTATGTGAATTTATAATTGACAGTTTTGATATAAAAAACAAGCTTTCTTATTTGTCTCAAAAGCAAGAAGAATTAAATCAAATTATTGAGGCAAAACTGACCCAAGCTATTTTGGAAAAACATTCAAATTTTTCTGCTATGCTTTGTGAATTTATGGGAGAACTTTGTGTTGAGTCAAATGAATTTTTGCAGATATATTTATCTGGATTTTCGGAAATAAAGCTAAACTTATCGCCGGTTTCAATAGATTGCGTTATTGTGCAAGACAATACTGACGGCTTTTTTGATATAAAAGATTTATTTGTGTTTGATGCAGTTGACGGGCAGTTTCCGTTTAAGCTTGGCGACACGGGCATTATTCTTGACAGTGAACTTGATGAGGCAAAAAATCTAATCAAAAAAAGTGTTGAGCCAACCGTTAGCACTATTAATGCAAGAGAAAATTTCAGGGCTTATGAGGCGTTATTAGAGCCAAAAGAAAAACTGTTTGTGAGTTATAGTTTAAAGTCAGAGTCGGGCAGTGCAAACAAGCCTGCTCAAATTATAAGCAGTTTAATTGAGCTTTTTCAAGGCAAAGTTTTATGCAAAAAGGTTGATGCTTGCGGATATGTTACAAAAACAAATGCCGAGCTTGAATTTGCCGAGTCCGTTGGAAAATTTTTAAAAGACGGTCAAAATCTGACTGATGTAAACAAAAAATATTCCGAAGTTAATCTTTCCGAAAACTATAAACAATTTATTGAAAATCTTTCTTTTAGCAAAAAGAATTTTGAAATAGAAAACGCAGATAAGCTTTATTTTTATGAAAACACAACAAGTGTTTCTCAGCTTGAAAATTATTTTGGTTGTCCTTATCAATTTTTTGCAAATTATGGGCTTAGATTAAAAGAAAACAAAGATTCAAAAATTTCTAATCTTGATATTGGTAATATCGTTCACAGAGTGGTTGAGCTTTTTGCAAAAGATATAAAAAGTTTTTTTGAACTTGACGAGGTTAATTTTGACAAAGGCATAGAAAAACTTTTAAATGTTGCTTTGACAGAACAAAAAGTAAATGTTTCTAAAAATAAAGCAGTTATTAATTTGGTTTTATTGGAATGCAAAAAACTTTGTAAAAATATTTTGGAAGAACAAAACGGTTCGGGATTTAAAATTTCAAAACTCGAATTTGATTTCGGAAAAATTTCACCGATAGAAATTGAGCTTAACAGCGGAAAAAAGCTTTCGCTTGTGGGAAAGATTGACCGCATAGATAAAATGGGTGAGTTTGTACGAATTGTTGACTATAAAACGGGAGATGTAAAAAATAATCTTTCGGGCATTTATTATGGCAAAAAAATTCAGCTGGCTTCTTATTTGTCCGCAACAAAAAAACTTGGAAAAACTAAACCTGCGGGATTGTTTTATTTGCCCGTTCACAGTGATTTTGAAGAAGATAAAGACGGGTATTTATCGCATTACAAAATGCAAGGCTTTTTGCTTGACGATATTGATGTTATAAAGCATTTTGACAGCAGTCTTTCGGCAACCACAGCTTGTAGCAATTTTGTTCCGCTAAAAGTAAGAGAGGATAAAAACGGTCAACTTCAAATCAACAAACAAGGCAGAGTGGGTGAAAGATTTTTATCCTCAACCGACTTTGACAACATTGAAGATTATGTTTTGTTGCTTATTAAAGTCGGTGCAGAAGAAATTCTTTCGGGATATATAGAGCCATCTCCGCTTTCAATGACTGCTTCGGGTGGCTTGGAGAGGTGCGAAACTTGCAAATATGCGGGATATTGTGGTCTTGAACATTCAAGTTTTTCAGGTGGCAGACATTGCATTAGTCAAGTTAATTCAGGCAGTTTTGATATGTCAAATAAGGACAGTATTAACAAAGGGGGAATTTAAAATGGAAAATTCAGAAGTTAAATATACCCCCATGCAATTAGAAGCAATAAACGATAGGGGAAACAATTTGCTAGTTAGTGCTTCTGCGGGCAGTGGAAAGACCACCGTTATGATTGAAAGAATAATCAGTCTTATGATGGGAGAGCCAAAAGTTCCGATCACTGATTTTTTGGTAGTTACTTTTACTAAGGCAAGTGCTTCCGATATGAAGCGAAAGCTTATTGAAAAATTATACAAACTTCAAGCTGATGAGTGGGTTATAAGTCAAATAGAAAATGTGCAAACCAGCGATATTTCAAACTTGCACAGCTTTTGTTCGCGCCTTATTTCCGTATATTTTTATAAGGCACAAGTTGACCCTGCCTACCACATAATTGATGAGGTTGAAGCAAACTTGTTAAAAGAAAAGGCTGCGTCAAAACTTTTTGAAGAAAAAGAAAAGTTTGGAGATATAAGTTATTTTAAGCTTTTTGAAATTTTTCAAAAGAAACGAAGCAGTGAAGGATTAAAGCAAGAGATTTTTAAACTCAACAATTTTTTAAATTCTATTTTAGACGGAGAAAATTGGTTTAGAAACAAAATTAACGAAACCCATAACACAAGTTTGCAAAACAATGTTTGTGCTAAGGTAATAAATAATTATGTTTGCGGGCAAATAAAAAAAGACATTGAAATTCTTGAAAAATTTGCGGAAAAAGCAAGGCTTGCAGGCTGTGAAAAATATGCTTTGCATTTTGAAGAAATCAGCCAAATGCTTTGTGCGGTTAACATAAACAAAAGCTATTTAACAAACTCAAAAAACATTTTTGATATAGAGCTTGCCAGAACGCCAACCGTTAAAGACGAATTTAAGTATTTGTCAGAAGAGGCAAAATTTGTTAAAGAAAAAATCAAAAGGCATTTGGAAAATTATAAAAATAATTATGTTTCCGCAGACGAAAACGAGCTTGTTTGTGGGCTTGAATTCGGAAAAGAAATGCTTGAATGTTTGCTTGAACTTGTGCTTGAATTCAATGAAATCTATTCAAAGTTAAAAAAAGATGCCAATGGTTTGGACTTTAATGACCTTGAAAAGAGTGCTCTTTTGGTTTTGTCTGACCCTGCAATTTTAAGTGATGTTAAGGCAAGATACAAATATGTGTTTGTTGACGAATATCAAGATATTAATGAAGTTCAAGAAAAAATAATCGACCTTATTTCCGGCAAAAACAATCGGTTTATGGTGGGCGACATAAAGCAAAGTATTTACAGGTTTAGATATTGCGACCCCGATATTTTTCTTGGAACTTATCAAAGATACAGAGCAAGTTTAAATAATGATAAGGTAATAAATTTAAATGCAAATTTCAGAAGTGATAAAAAGATTTTGAAATTTGTTGATATGGTTTTTTGTGGCGTAATGACAAATGAGTTTGGCGGATTAGATTACGAAAAGGACAGCATGTTTGTTGCGGGTGAAAATAATTTGGATTTGCCAAACAGTGTTAATCTTTGTTTTATTGATACTGAATCAGATAAAACAGAAAAGCAGTTTGCAAACAGTGTTTATTCGGTAAAGAATCATGAGCAAGAAGACGACGAGGATAAAAAAAGTGCAATAGCAGAGGCAAACTATGTTGCAGGAAAGATTTCCGAACTAATTAGCTATGATAATCCAAACAGAATAACTCTTTCTGATATTGCAATTTTGGTTCAATCAAGAAACGAAAGCACAGCCAAGTTTTTGCAAACACTTGCGTCTTTCGGAATTGCGGTTTCAAGTGACGAAAAAAATGATATTGCAAAAAATAATTACATTGACGAAATTTTAAGTTTTGTTAAACTTTGCGTTTGCAGCAACGACGATATATTATTGTTTAAAGTTTTAAAGAGCAATTTGTTTCAATTTTCCGACAACGAGCTTGCAATGATAAGAAGGCTTGATTTAAAGTTAAGATTTTATGAGGCGACAAAACTTTTTGAAAATTTAAGTGATCAAAATTTAAAGCAAAAAATGCGTAATTTTTATGAAAAGCTTTTTAAGTTCAAAGAGTTGTCAAAAGTTTTAAGTGTTAAAAGTTTGGCAGAAAAAATTATTGAAGAGTTTTGTTTAAAGCAAATTAACTTATCTTTTGAAAATGGTGCGGAAAGACTTTCTGTGCTTCAAAATTTTGTAAACCGACTTCCCGAAGTTTATGCCTATGAGTTTGTTTTTGAAAATGAAAATTTCAGTGAAGAAATGCAAAACGAAAGCGGAGAAGATGCCGTTAAGTTTATGAGTATTCACGCATCAAAGGGAATTGAATTCAAGGCGGTATTTTTGGTAAACATTTCTAAGCAATTTTCAAATCAGTCATTAAGAGGTGATTTGTTGCTTAGCAAACAATTTGGTGCAGGCATAAATTATTTTGATTTTGATAGCAGAGAAAAGCATAGGTCGTTACCACTTTCTTCAATAAGTTTAACCGAACAAAGAAAGCTTGTTGAAGAAAATCAAAGAGTTTTATATGTCGGCTTGACTAGGGCAAAACAAAAATTATTTGTGGTTTGCTCAAAACAAAAATCCGAACTTCTCAGTGAGTTTCCCGATCGTCCAAATTCTTTTTCTTGCTGGTTTGAAAAAATTATTTCCGATGAGCTTTCGGGCAAGCATATTGATTTTGTAAATTTTGAAACTATTGAGCAGTCAAAACTTTTAAACAGTGGCAAGGCAAAAAAGCCTCAACTTTTGTTATGGTCAAATGAAAAAAATATTCCGCAAGAATTTGTTTATAAGTTTGAGTCAAGCACAAAAGTTCCGCTCAAATGTTCGGTTTCAAAAATTATAAGTTCCAATAGTTTAGGTGGGCCCGACGAAGATTTTGACGACGAATATGAGGCTTTTGAAACTTTTCTTGGTGATGAAAAATTAAAGTCTTTTGCCGAAAGGGGAACAGCTTATCACAAGGTTTTTGAGGCATTGGATTTTAAAAACAAAGAAGAATTCGACAAGCAATTTCAAACAATAAAAACCGAAATTTTGTCGCAAGCAGAGGCAAGTTATGTGGATAAACAAACAATAGAAAATATTTTGAAGCTTCCATTTTTCAAAGAGATTTCGGCAAACGATATAATAATAAAAGAGCGTGAATTTTGTGCAAATATAAACTCCGGCATTTTTGACGGAATGCTTGGTGAGGGCGATAATGTTTTGTTGCAAGGTGTTATTGACCTGATAATTGTCAGAAACAATGAGCTTATTTTGCTTGATTACAAAACGGGAAATCAAACTGACGAAAAGCTGAAAAAATATAAAATGCAACTTGAATTGTATGCTAGTGCGGCTTCAAGGGCGTTTGATATGAGGGTTGTTCGCAAATATATTTGCTTTATCGACAATCAAAAAATTATAGAAATTTGATTTTTATGCGTAATTTATTAGTGTTTTTTTAAGCGTTATGTTATATTTAAATAGTAGAGAGGTTAACTATGGGATATGATTATTTAATAACGCTCATAAAAGTTATAGTAGGTCTTATAACTCCGCAAAGAATGATGTATCTTGCACTTATTGCAATCGGTATATTTTTGCTGTGGGTGGTTTGTTCGCTTATTTGCAGTTTTCAGCGAAAATTTTATACAAATTCAGTAAAATTGTATAGTTTGCTTAAAAATAAGTCAAATATAGCAGATAAAGCAGATTTAGTGAAAAAATATTCTAAGAAAATTTCGGTTGGATTTGCTCAGGGCTGGAAGCGCTTTTCTTCCGTAAGCAGTGGCAAGCCTTCGGATTATATTTCAAGGTATGATGCACTAGATAGTGAAATCAGTGGCGGTGTTTTAAATCAAGGCAAGTCGTTAATGAAATCATTTATTTGGCTTTTCACAACTATTTTGCTGGTTTTAAATCTTGCTTATCATGGCGGAGAAAATGCCATTACTTTTTCGCTTATAGTTGAATGTTCGGTTCTTCCGATTTTGTTTTTCTGCGTTCTTAAAATTTTTTATTATCTTTACACAATTGTAAGACATCAATTTTATAAATTAGACATAGAAATTTTCTATGACCTAATTGATGTTTTAGACGATATTTTTGAAAAGAAACAATTTGAACCAAAACAAAAAGTTGCAGAACCTTTTTCTGCCGTAAAAGAAGAAATATCAAAAACCGAAGACACAAAAAGTTTGAATAATTTTGACAACTTAGAAAATCTTAAACAAGAAAGTTCTTTTGAAGAAGATCAATTTAACAAAAATAGTTCGGAAGACGAAATCGACAATCAAAATGATGTTGAGGCAGAAAATGAAAGTAAGCAAACTTTGCAAGATAACAATGAACTTTATGCCGAAGAAGAGCAAGATGTGTTAGACAAATATGATGTTTTCAAAAAGAAAAATATTGATGTAAGTTCATTAAACGAAGTTCCTTCAACATCAAAAATTTTGCCATTTATTAATGTTGACAGTGATTATGTAATAAAAGATGACGAAGACCCAAGTCTTTCAAAAATAGTTTCTGACACAGATAACGGAAGCACTGTGCTTGGTGTTATTCAAGACATGAACAGCGTTAAAAAAGCGCAAGAGTCAGAAACCGAAAAAGAAGAGGAACCCTCGCAAGAAGACATAGAGGAAGAGTTAGAGGAAAAAACTGAAAATAATGAATCCGATTTAACCGAAGAGGTTAAAAAGGAAACAATTGAAAGCGATTTGGAGCAATCAAATAAGCAAGAACAAAACGACGACTTTGAACAACTTGAACAGCCAAAAGAAAATGATATTTTTGATGAAGAAGACGAAGAAATTGAAAATTCTGGATTTAATTTTTTTGAAGAACTAGACAATTATGAAGCAGAGAAAGACGAAGAAATTTCTCAGCAAGAAGAAAGTGAAGAACTTCAAGATTCTCAAAATGGTTTGGAAACAGAAGAGCAAATCGAAGAAATAGAAGAGCCCAAAACAGAAATATTGCCAGAAAAAGAAGAAATCAAACCTGTTGAGCCAGAAACGCAAAATAAAAAAGAATTTATTGTTCAAGAAGAATCAGAGGCAGAAAAACTTGCAAATATTGTTGGTGATTTTAAATCAAAAAAATCAAAACTTTCTAACGGTGGCGTTGTAATAGAACACAATGCTCCAATAACAAGGAGAAACAGCAGGTCAAGCACGCTAAAAGAATTTATGCTTGACTCTAACGAGAGTTATGCTAACGGTTTTAATCCTGCAAATTCAACCCCTTACAATGCAAGTTATCTGTCGGGGCAACCTGCGTACGTTGACCAAAAAGATTTTATTCAATCACAATACGGCTATAATAATTTTTCTCAAAACTTAGATGTTCCTTCTAACTTTGTGCAAGCTCAACAAAATTACAATGCTTTCAAAGATCCCGAAAATTTTGAATTTGTAAACGAAACTCCAAAACAAAAAGTTTCACAGCCAAAACCAAAAGTTCAAAGGTCAGAGCCAAAGTCAAAATCGGAGGGAGCAAAAAAAGTTTCTCAAAATAAAACCAAGGAAAAAGATGTTATGACACAAGAAAACGATTTAAGCAAAAAAAGAGGTCGTCCAAAAAAGCAAGTTTTTGACGACGAGGTAACTATTAATTCGGAAAAAGAATTCAATGAAGTTCTTGCAAGAGCAGAAAAACTTATGAGAAAGAGCGAAGAGGGATTGTCCGCAAGTCAATCAAAAAGAATTGAAAAAGAATTAAAGATGCTTATGGACGCTATGAATAAATATAAGGAGAGTAGATAATGAGAAAGAAAAAAGTAGAAATCAATAAAACCACACAAATCGGAGAAATATTAAATCTTAACCCAAACGTAAAAGAAGTTTTGATGGGTTTTGGTCTTCATTGTTTCGGTTGCCCAATGAGTCAAATGGAAACTTTGGAAGAGGCTGCTGCCGTTCACGGTGTTGATGTTGATTTAATGGTAGAAAAAATCAATGAATTTTTATCAAAATAAAAATATTTTAATTTAATAAAATAGCGGGCAATGCTAAAAAAGCAAATTGTCCGTTTTTTTATTGCCAATTTTTATTATAAAATTTTCGGCACAAAAAAAATCCCAACTTAATGGGATTTTTATTATTTGTTAACTGCATCTTTAAAACTTTGACCGAATTTCAATTGTGGATTTTTGCAAGCTGCAACTCTGATTGTTTCACCCGGTTTTTGTGGATTTGGACGAACACTTTCTTTTTTGAGTTTTGCAACAAATGTTCCAAAGCCAACTAATGTGATTTTGTCATTAGCCTTCATAGCTTCGTTAACGGTTTCAACAAATGCTTCATAAAATGCGGTTGCATCTTTGATTGTCGAATCAGTTTTGTCTGCAATAGTCCTTAAAAATTCATTTTTATTCATATAAGTAATACCTCCTAATTTGCTTTTTTAAAGCTTACTTACTATAAATAGTGTAACAACATTTAAAAAAATAATCAAACAAATTTAAGTTATTTTTATTAAATTTATTAAAATTTCGGTATTTACAAGCTTTTTAAGTAATATTTTCATGACTATACAAAATTTTTAAACAAAGTTCATTATTTTTCATACAATACACTAAAAGGAGGGAAGGATTATAAAAAAGGTGAATTTTGTTTTAAAAAATAAAAACAGAGTGGTAATTGACCCAAAGGCAACTATTGGCGAAAATGTTATTATTTATGAAAATACAAGAATAGACGGGGCGTGTGAAATCGGTGATAATGTAACAATTTTTCCTAATTCTTATTTGAGTAATTGCAAAGTCGGAAAGGGCACAAAGGTTTTTGCATCGTTTATAGAAAATTCGGAAATAGGTTCTTGTTGTTCGATTTCGGCATATTCATGTGTAAAAGGCGGAACAAAACTTTCTGATTTTGTAAGAATGGGAAGCGGTGTAATGCTTAAAAATACGCATATCTCAGAACATTGTGAGGTTGGGTCAAACTCTGTTATTTGCGGGGCAACGCTTGGAAAAAATTGCAAAATAAGTGCGGGGACAATTCTTGCTGGTCCATGCGAAAAAAACAAGCCTAAAATCGAACTTGGAAATGGTGTAAGAGTGGGCGCAAGGGCGTGCATTGAGGGCAATATAAAAATAGATACGGGCGAAGTTATCGAAGCGGGCAAGGTTATCAAAAAAATCACACAAGTTTAATAAAAAATATAAATAACATCAATCAAAAACTCTATTTTAGAGTTTTTTTTATTGCACAACAATCATAAAAGTGCTATTATATGGCTAGATTATATAGGAGAACATTTATGATTGATATAAATTTAATAAGAAATAATCCTGATTTGGTAAAAGAGAATATAAAGAAAAAGTTTCAAGACCAAAAGTTAGAACTTGTTGACAAGGTTATTGAGTTTGACAAGCAAAACCGTGCTTATAAGCAAGAGGGTGACGAACTTAGGGCAAATCGAAACAAACTTTCGGGCGAAGTTGGAAAACTTATGCGAGAAAAAAAGTTTGATGAGGCAGAAAAAATTAAAGCAGAAGTAAAAGCAGACGCAGAAAAACTTTCAGAACTTGAAGAAAAACAGGCAAAAATAAGTGAAGAAATAAAAACCATCATGATGACAATTCCAAACATCATTGATTCAAGCGTTCCAATCGGCAAAGACGACAGTGAAAATGTTGAAAATCAAAAATACGGCGAGCCAAAGGTTTATGATTTTGAAATTCCTTATCATGCAGATATTTTAGATGCTGTTTGCGGTTTAGACAAAGAGAGTGCGGGAAGAACAAGTGGCAACGGATTTTATTTTTTGATGGGAGATATTGCAAGGCTTCACGAAGCAATGCTTGCTTATGCAAGGGATTATATGATTGGCAAGGGCTTTACTTTTTGTATTCCTCCGTTCATGATTCACAGTGATGTTGTAACAGGCGTTATGAGTTTTGCTGAAATGGACGCCATGATGTATAAAATTGAAAATGAAGATTTGTTTTTAATCGGCACAAGCGAGCACTCAATGATTGGCAGATTTGCGGGTCAAATTATAAAAGAAGATGAACTTCCTATAACTTTAACATCTTATTCTCCTTGTTTTAGAAAAGAGGGCGGGGCTCACGGGCTTGAAGAAAGAGGCTTATATCGCGTGCATCAATTTGAAAAACAAGAAATGGTTGTGCTTTGCAAAGCCGAAGAAGCTATGGATTGGTATAACAAAATGTGGAGCTATACGGTTGAAGTATTTAGAAATATGAATGTTCCTGTAAGAACATTAGAGTGTTGCTCAGGCGACCTTGCAGACTTAAAAGTTAAGTCTTGTGATATTGAAGCTTGGTCACCAAGACAAAAGAAATATTTTGAAGTTGGGTCTTGCTCAACCTTGGGCGATGCTCAGGCAAGAAGGCTTAATATAAGGGCAAAAGGCAAAGACGGAAACTATTTGGTAAACACGCTCAACAACACCGTTGTTGCAAGTCCAAGAGGGCTTATTGCGGTTCTCGAAAACAATTATAATGCAGATGGTTCAATAACCATTCCAGAAGCTCTTAGGCCATATATGGGTGGGGCAAGCATTATTAACACAAAAAAATAGTTTATGATTTTGGCAAGCTAAAATGCTTGCCTTTTTTGTTTAAAAAATCTGCTTTAAATTAAAATTATTTAGTGTGTTTATTATTTGACAATTACCGCAAAAAATAGCAAAATATAAGTATAAGAAAAATGGTGAAACTAATGAATAATTTTGTCAGTTTAATCGGTTCAAATTTCGGGGTTGTTTTTGCCGCCTCTTTTTCTGCTTGCGTGCTTGTGGCGCTGGCAATAACTTTATTTTTTATGTGGTGGGTAGATGTTAAAAAAAGAACGGTAAAAAGTTTTTTTGTAAGCATAAAAAATGGGTTATTTAAGGCTTGTGAAACTGTTGGCGATTTCTTTTCAAACAACAAGGTCAAAACGGTTTATTCAAACAAAGCCCTTAACTATTCGGGAACAGAATTTTTGCCTATTCCAAGCAAAGAACCAAACAGCAAATATTCTTATGAGTTTTTGGGCTGGGAAAAGTTTGGCAAAGACAGTGAAGACAATGTTTTGGTAAGAGCCATTTTTTTGCAAAGAACAAACAAGTGTTACATTAATGTTTATAATGACGACAAAGAAACTTTGTTAAAAAGTTTTGAAATAGATTTCGGTTCGGGCATATATCTTGGTGATGTAGTGCCTGAGAAAGAGGATTCAAAAGAGTTTTCCTTTGTGTTTGCAGGGTGGGACAAAGATATTACCGCATTTTATAAAAATGAAAATGTTTATGCGGTTTATAAAGCAATTCCAAAAAAGTTTACTTACAAATTTTTAGACAGCAACGGAGAGTTGGTTTCAACGGGAACGGCAATATACGGCACGCCTATTATTCCGCCTGCTCCGCCTGTAAAGCAAAATCAAAATGGAAAGGTTTTTAGATTTGTGGGGTGGAAAAATTTCAGAGAAAATCTTACACTTACAAAAGATTGCAGTTTTGTTGCTCAATATATCGAGGGGCAAGAGGCTTCGGTTTTGGGAACGACAATAGTTAATTTAAGTGGCGAGCAATATCAGCTTGGTTCGGTTCAAACAAATGTTGCAACTAAGGAAAATTCAAAGAAAACCAATAACCTTAATCAAAACATTTATAAAGCGCCTATATTTGATTTTGCCGACGAAAAACAAATAAAGAAACCAAAAGAAAAAAGTTTGGCTTTGAAATTAAAATTAATAAATTCCAAAACACCTAAAATCAGCCATGATTACAGCGTAATCAGCGAGGGCGAAAGAGAACTTCAAGAACCTATGTTTCACAAAATTGATATTTCTAAGTTGACAGCCGAAGAAACAAAAAATCCTGCCACTCCAACCGTTACAACAAGAATAATGAAGGTAGAAAAAGTCAAGCCGGAACATCAAAAGCCAAAGAGGGCAGAAATTAAGTTGTCGCCAACTTCGGAAGACGCAGATATGCGCGATTTGACTCCGTTGGTGGCAAAAAAGACCAAAAATATAGTTAACGCCGAAACTAAAAAAGAGGAAGAAAAATCTCCTTTGGAAGGGTTGCTTGTTAGCCATAAAAAAATTGTAAAAACTCAATCAAAAAAATAATTTAAGACGGTTGTTGCCGTCTTTTAAAATTGCTCGATATTGACAAAATCAAGCTTATGGGTTATAATCTTGTCATGGAAAAACAAGATTTTAATAAAAGACTTAATAATATTTTTGACACACTTTCAAAAAATCCTCAAAATAATGTGTTTGGGGTTGTAGCAAAAGAATTTGAATATTTAAAAGTGCCTCAAAAGAAAACTTTGGAAGATTTAAAAAACCAAGAGTTTTATTACAGAGGGTTTACTGAAAAAATATATATTGAAAAATTTTTGATTGAAGATGCTAATGAGTTTTTTGTGGGAAACGGAAATTTCGGACAAGGAATTTATTCAAGCAAAGACAAACAAATAGCGCTCAATTTTACTTACAGCAATTTCAAAGAAAGTGAAGACAGAATTTTAAAGTTTTATTTAAAAGACCCCAAAATTATACATTATATAGATTTAGTTCGCAGGTCGCTGGTAATGTTCAGTATAATTTACAGCAAAAACGACCCTGATTATAATGTAAAGAAATCAAGTTTAAGCGAAAGAGCCCAAACTTTTATTGACTTTATAGAAAGCTCAAATAAGGAAGAATATAATGTTGTTGTAAATTTGCTTAACGGAAACACATCTGCGATTGCAACAATACTTGGCTATGATGCTATTGATTTATCTGAAACATCGGACAGAGAACCAAACTATTTGATTTTGAACAGAGGAAAAATTAATGTTTTAAACAGAGATTTTGCTCAGTTTATTTCAAAAGGCGGACGATTTAAAAAATCTGATACAAAAGCGTTTGCAATCGCTGGTCAAAAAGGGGAATAAAAAAACTACCGAATTCGGTAGTTTTTATTTTATCAAATTTTCATAAATATCTATTGCCTTTTGCATAAGTTCGTCTGAGCGATTCATTGCTTCTTCGGAGAATGTTCCGTTTTCAAAGCGTGCAAGATGTTTTTCATGACGCTTAGCAATTTCTTCAAAAGCCGCTTTTTGAACCGCAAAATCGTCAACAATTGCATAGCCCACATTATTTATTCCCATATCTGTTGGTGATTTATAAATTTCTTTTCCCATAAGTCCAACAAGCATATCTCGCATTATCGGAAAAGCGGCTTCGTCACGATTGTAGTTTACCGCAAATTCACCGTAAGCCTCTTCATGAAATTTGTCTACAACATTTTGGTCCAATAGGTCGGCAGTTGCCATTTCATAAGCAATGTTAACAAGGTGGTCAAGCGGAAGATTCCAAACGGGGAAGGTTTCGTATTTTGCATAAAAAGATTTTATTCCGTTAATTTTATCGTTATAAAGCTGACTCATGCAAGTTTGCATTTTTCCGCTGTTTGCGCCCGGTGCTGCAACCAAAACAAGATTTTTTGTAACTAAGATATGGTCATTTTTTCCGAAGCCATCTTTACTTAAAATAGAATCAATATTTTGCGGATAATGGTCAATAAAATAAGTGTGATAAACCGAAAGATTTTTTGCCTTGCATTTTTGTTCAAATTCAAACACAAGTGGGTCATTAACATAAAATGTGATAACAACTCCGCAAACACTTATTCCAAGGTCGTTCATTGCGTCGGTAAGCCTTAGCAGTTCGTCACCATAGGAAAGGTTGTTATCTGCACGCATTTTTTTATAAATTATATCATTTGCGTTGATACAAAAAATAACTTCAAGTTCGCTTGCAAGTTCGCTGAAAACTTGCATTTTAACATTTGGCTCAAAGCCGGGAAGAACTCTTGCTGCGTGATTGTCGTCAAAAAGTTTTCCGCCGACTTCGACATAAAGTCTGCCAAAACGTTCCATGCGATCTTTTAATTCTTTTTTTTGAAGCTCTTTATATTTATTATTATCAAAGGCTTTCATAAATTCTCCTTAGTATTTATAAGCTTGGCTGTGACTCATTAGAGTCTTTGCCATATTTTTTACTTTGCTTTTGCTTAAATAATTCTATACGCTTATTGTAAATTTTTATTAATCTTTCTTTTTCATTAAAATCAGTGGTTTTTGCCAAAAGCCTGTCTCGTTCTTTTTTGCAGTCAGCAATTTTTATGTCAAATTCGTCTGGAAAATTATTTCCCCAAGATTTTATGACGTTTGCTCTCAATCCATGTGGGTTTATACATTGTGCTGATAGTCCGCTCATTAAAAATCCTCCAAAAAACTATTTGTTGTTAAGCTCTTGTTTTTTTTTGAAACTTTCTCTTCCGCGAATAGTGTGGTCAAGGGTTTTCTTTCTTATTCTAAGGTTTTCAGGTGTAACTTCCAAAAGTTCGTCTTCACCCAAAAATTCAAGGCTTTCTTCAAGGGTAAGCGGTTTTATAGGTGTAAGTCTTAAAGCTTCGTCTGATGAACTTGAACGAATGTTGGTAAGCTGCTTCTTTTTGCAAACATTAACAACAATGTCCTCGGCTTTTGGGTTAACGCCCACAACCATTCCGCCATAGACCTTTACACCCGGACCAATTAAAAGCCTGCCACGTTCTTGGGTGTTATAAAGTCCGTAAACGATGGATTCGCCTGTTTCATAGGCAATAAGCGCACCAAAGTTTCTGGTGATAATTGCGCCTTTATATGGTGCATACTCTGCAAAAACCGAACTCATAATGCCTTCACCGTTGGTAGCAGTCAAAAATTCAGATTTATAACCAAAAAGTCCACGAGAAGGAATTTTGAATTCAAGCCTGATTCGGCTTCCTTTTGGTGACATATTTTGAAGTTCGCCCTTTCTTATGCCCATTGCACCCATAATTGTGCTAACGCTATTTTCGGGAACATCAATAGTAAGATTATCAAAAGGTTCCAAGGTTATGCCGTTTTCTTCTCTTAAAATAACTTTTGGCATTGAAACTTGAAATTCATAGCCTTCACGCCTCATATTTTCAACCAAAATAGAAATGTGCATTTCACCACGGCCAAGCACTCTGAATCTGTCTGCGGATTCGGTTTCAAACACTTTGAGCGAAAGGTCGCGAACGGCTTCTTTCATAAGTCTGTCTCTAAGGTGTCTTGAAGTAAAGAACTTGCCTTCCGTTCCTGCAAAAGGTGAGTCGTTAACAGAAAACTCCATTTCAATTGAAGGTTCGCTGATTTTAACAAACGGAATAGGTGAAAGGTCTGCATTATTTGTTATTGTGTCGCCGATAGTAACTTCGTCAGAACCTGAAATACAAACAATGTCGCCTGCGGTTGCCTCAGCAAGAGGCGCTTTTTTTAGCCCTTGAAACTCAAAAAGGTTGGTTACTTTAAAAGTTTTGTTTCTTGTTTCGTCATGAAAGTTAACAATATTTAGGGATTCGTTAAGTTTGATAGTTCCTTGTTCGATTTTTCCTACGGCAAGTTTTCCGAGATAGTCATTGGCTTCGCAAGAAGATACAAGCATTTTAAAAGGTTTGTCTTTATCGCCGGTTGGTGCAGGAATATGACTGAGAATTGTGTTTAAAAGCGGTTTCATGTCGACTCCAACAGTATCCATATCAAGCGAGCAAATGCCTTGTCTTGCTGAGCAGAAAACAAATGGTGAATCAAGTTGCTCTTCGCTGGCGTCAAGGTCTAAAAGCAAGTCTAAAACTTCGTCGATAACTTCTTTTACTCTTGCGTCTTTGCGGTCGATTTTATTAACAACAACAATAACCTTGTGATTAAGTGCCAAAGCCTTTTCAAGAACAAATCTTGTTTGAGGCATTGTTCCTTCATAAGCATCAACAACAAGCAAAACGCCGTCTACCATTTTAAGAATTCTTTCTACCTCGCCGCCAAAGTCTGCGTGACCCGGGGTGTCTACAACATTGATTTTAACATCATTATAAAACAATGAGGCATTTTTACTGAAAATGGTTATTCCGCGTTCGCGTTCAAGGGCATTAGAGTCCATAACTCTGTCTTGAACGGCTTGATTTTCTCTGAAAACACCGCCTTCTTTTAAAAGTGCATTAACAAGAGTGGTTTTGCCATGGTCAACATGGGCAATAATTGCAATATTTCTAATTTTATTTTCTTCCATAAATATACTCCTAAAAAGTTATGCAAAAAAAAATTACATAAGCCTTGTAACTAGGTAAGTATATCACTTTAATCAAATTTTGTCTACAATGTATAAAAAATTTTTTTATATTTTAAATAATTTATTAACTGTTAAATAATTTGGTTGAAAAATTATATTAAAATGGTGTAAACTTTGGCTATGGAAATTAAAAATATAATGTTGCCGAATGAATTTTTGGAAAGAATGAAAATTCAGCTTGGCGAAAACTTTGGCAATTTTTTAAATGAATTAAAAAATGAGGCTGTTCGCGGAATAAGAATAAACACAAACAAAATCAGCGAACACGATTTTATAAACCTAACTCAACTTCCGTTAGAAAAAATAGATTATTGCAAAAACGGCTATGTGCTAAATTCCGATAAAAAAATAGGCAATTGTTTTTATCACCTTTCAGGGCTGTGTTATTTGCAAGAGCCATCTAGTATGTTGGCAGTTTGTGCTTCCGAAATTGAAAAAGAAAATAATGATTGTGTTAAAGTTTTGGATCTTTGTGCCGCTCCCGGAGGAAAAACGGGACAGATTGCAAATTATCTTAATAATGCACTTATTTATTCTAATGAAATTGATGGTACAAGAGTAAAAGCACTGTATTCTAATATAGAAAGGCAGGGCTTTAAAAATGTTATTATATTAAATGAAAAGCCCGAAAGATTGCTTAAATTTGAAAATTATTTTGATTATGTTTTTGTTGACGCTCCGTGTTCGGGAGAGGGAATGTTTCGCAAAAATCCCGACACCATTAAAGAGTGGTCAAGCTTAAATGTGGAATTATGCAAAAAAAGACAAATGCAAATTTTGGAGGTTGCGCAAAGGCTTGTTAAGGCAGGAGGCAAACTTATATATTCCACTTGTACTTTTTCCGAAGAAGAAGACGAACAAATTGTTGAATATTTTGCAAACAATTTCAATTTTGAACTTCAAAATGTAAATCAGAATATAAAAAATTGTACCATTTCGGCAAGGCTCAGTGAAAAGTTGTCCGAAAAAGCCAGAAAGTTTTTGCCGTTTACAGGCAAAGGTGAGGGGCAATTTGTGGCGGTTTTTAAAAATTTTGATAGTGAGTTTGAAAGGGAAAGCAAGTTATATTCTGTTAAGCACACAAAAACCATTTTTGAAATAGGAAGAAGTGAAAAACAAATTTTTGCCACTTGGGCAAAACAAAACTTAAAGCCCGAATCCGCTGACAAAATTTTAAAATCCAACTTGCTTAAAGTGGGAAATGTGTTATATCTTTCACCAAGCGGGCTTGGTGCAAAAGAAATTACTGCCCTCGACGAACTGAAATTTGAATCGCTTGGCACAAAACTTGGGCATTTTGAAAAGGGAAGATTTGAGCCCGACCATGCAATTTTTATGGCTTTGTATAACGAGTTTTTGCTTGCCGTAAACATAAGTGAAGAAGAAGCAAACAAATTTATGCATGGCGAGCAACTTGCTTGCGACTTGAAGCAAAAGGGCTATGTTGCTATCACTTTCAATAATTATCCGCTTGGCGGAGCAAAACTTGCTGATGGAAAACTTAAAAATTTGTTACCAAAAGCACTTAGAATTTAGGAGAAATGAATGGAAAATAAATATTATACACTGATTACAGGAGCCTGCGGAGGTTTAGGCAATGCTTTTACATATGAGTGTGCAAAGAATAAAGAGAATTTGTTATTAACGGGAACAAACAGTGCCAGATTAGAGAATTTAAAGCAAAAATTAAAAAACGAATTTGCCGACATACAAATTGAAACTTTTGTTTTAAATCTTGCAGACAAAAACAACAGAGAAGAGTTAATTTCGTTTATAGAAAGCAATAATATAAAAGTTTCAAAATTGATTAACAATGCAGGCGTTATTATTGAGGGTGATATGCTTCGCTTTTCCGATGACGAAATAATAAATGCAATTGAAGTGAACTGCGTGGGAACTGTTGATATTACAAAAAAACTGTTAAAAATCAGAGAAGAAAACAAATTGTTTGAGATTTTAACGGTTTCTAGTGCGGCTTCAAGTTATCCAATGCCTCACATGGCGGTATATGCGGCAACCAAAGCTTTTTTGGTAAGCATGATGACGGCATTATCGTTTGAGCTAAAAGGCAAAAATGTTATCTTTTCAACAGTTTGTCCGGGAGGCATTGCAACAACCGAGGCAATGAAAGAATCAATCAAGTCAATGGGGCTTGGCGGAAAACTTTCTGCAACTTCTGCCGACAAGGTTGCAAGGGTGGCGTTAAAGGGTTTAAAGAAGCACAAAAAGGTGGTTATTCCCGGAGCATTTAATAAGTTTTTGATTTTTGTCAGCAAACCTTTTTCAAAATCGTTTTTGGCTAAAAGAGTGGGCAAGATTTGGGCAAAATCACAAAAGAAAAGAAATTTTTGATATGAAATCATAATTTTTTTTTAAAATAGGGTTGACAAAAAGTGTTATATATTTATAATTAATGCTATGAAACAGACAAATTTAAATGAAAACAATGTATTTTCAAAAAACATTATTGAATTAAAGCTTATTTCAGACAGAATTGCAGAGGGCAAAGGAGAAAAAGCGGGTATTTTCAGCAACACATATCAGATTCTTTATATTTTAACCAGAAAGGAGAAGGTTACACCAAAAGAACTGATTGCTGAGCTTAATATCGCAAAAAGCAACCTTGCTATTCTTGCAAAAAAAATGATTAATGACGGTTTGATTGAAAGCCACAAAGACAAACTCAACAAGCGAGAGATTTTCTATAATATAACCGAAGCGGGTGAAACAATGCTTCAAGAAAAGCTTGATAATATTGATACCGTTTGTGATACAGACACAAAAAAGGTAACAACAATTCTTGCTCGTGCGGTTGAAGAACTCAAAAAACTTGAAAACAAAGTTTTAAGCGGAAAACGCAGAAAGACCAATGCAAAATAAAAGGTGTTATGTTTAACATAACACCTTATTTTTTGGGCATTTATAACCAAAATTACAAAAAGTTTTCAATTATTGCAAGGTTCACAGCCATTATTTGTTTCGCAAGATTTGAGCATATTTTTTGCATTTAAATGGTAGTCTGCAACTGCGGGGTCTTTTTTTATTTTTGCTCCCAAATAATAAAAAGCATTCGGATTTTGAGATATTGCAAGTATAGCAATTTCTAAATCATTTTTAAGTTCGTCAGACAAATATTTGATTTTTATTCCGTCTTTTAAAACCATTTTTATGGCTCTTTTTTTATCTTTAATTTGCATAAACTTTTCCTCAATTTGTTGTTTGAATTATATAATTAAAATTTTTGTTTGTCAATAATCAAAATTTTTATTTTGTTTAAATTTGATTAAAAAGATTTGGTTTTTAAAAATTTTGGACTATAATATAAAAGAAAATTCAAATTATATTTTTGGGGGAAATTATGAAAAAAATTATTCCAATTACGCTTTTAACGGGCTATCTTGGGGCAGGAAAAACAACACTGCTTAATCATGTTTTAAACAACAAACAAAATTATAAAGTTGCGGTAATTGTTAACGATATCGGTGAGGTAAATATTGATGCAAGTTTAATTGGCGCAGAAAATATTGTTTCGCAAAAAGACGATAGTCTTGTTCCACTTCAAAACGGTTGCATTTGTTGCACTTTAAAAGAAGATCTTATGGCTCAAATTGCCGAACTTGTTGCTTCAAACAAATTCGATTATATTTTAATCGAAGCTTCGGGAATATGTGAACCTATTCCTATTGTTCAGTCAATTACCGTTGTTTCTGATGCAAGCCGTGAATACAACCTTCCAAGCATTTGCAGGCTCGATAATGTTGTTTCTGTGGTAGATACTTTGCGTTTGGCAAAAGAGTTTGGTTGCGGAGATAATCTTCTTGAAGAACATATTGAAGACGAAGATATCGAAAATTTAATAATTCAACAAATAGAGTTTTGCAACAAAATTATTATGAACAAAGTTGACCAAGTTTCCGCTGACGAACTTGCGAGAGTAAAGGCGGTAATAAAAAAGCTTCAACCCGAGGCAGAAATTATTGAGGCTGAGTTTGGAAAGGTCGAAGTAGAAAAGATTATCGGAACAAACAGCTTTGATTTTGATAAGGCTTGTATGTCTGCGGGCTGGTTAAAAGAACTTGAAGCAAGTCATGAAGAAGAGCATGAAGAACACGACCATGAGGAACATGACCATCACCACAACCATGAAGAGCACGACCATGAGGAACATGACCATCACCACGACCATGAAGAACATGAGCACGAAGAGCATGAACACCATGGGCATCACCATCACCACCATCATGGACCGGAAACCGAAGAATACGGCATTGGCTCTTTTGTATATTTCAGAAGAAAGCCACTTGTGAAAAGTAAGTTCAAAAGATTTGTTGATGCTATGCCAAAGAGCATTATTCGTTCAAAGGGAATTGTTTGGTATTCTAACGACAATGAAAATATGTATATTTTTGAACAAGCAGGTCCTCAAAAAAGTTCGTTTAGAGCAGACTATTGGATAGATGCTATTCCGGAAGAGGAAAAAAAGCAGTTTATTGCAGAAAACCCAGATATCAAAAAAGATTGGGACGAAAAAGTGGGTGACCGCATGGTTAAACTTGTGTTTATCGGAAAGGATATGAACAAACAACAAATTATCGAAGAACTTGATAAGTGTTTGGATAATTAATATAAATATATAAAAGCCGACAAAGTGTCGGTTTTTTATTTTTGAAAATATTTAGCACTCTTTGCTTGACAGTGCTAAATTGAGGTGGTATAATAAACTTACTTTTTGAGAATAATTAAAAAGTATTTTTGTTTTGGAGGAAGATTTATGGACTTTCAAAAATTTACAAAAAACTCTCTTGCAATAATAGAAGAAGCACAAAGCTTGGCAAAAGAGCGTGCAAATAGCGAACTTGAACAAGAGCATATGCTTTTGTCTATGCTAAACAAGCAAGATGGGCTTATATATGAAATGCTTGCTTCTATGGGAATCAATGTTTCTGACTTAAAAAAAGAAGCGGAAAATTCGGTTAACAGATTGGCAAGGGTTTCGGGGCAGTCGCAAGTTTATATGTCTAACGCCCTTAATAATGCACTGTCAGAGGCAGAGAAGCAGTCAAAAGAAATGGGTGACGAATTTGTTTCCGTTGAGCATTTGCTACTTGGCTTGATTTCCAGGGCAAACAGAGAGATGCAATCAATTTTGTCAAAATACAAAATTGGCAGAGCGGAGGTTTTAAAAGCGCTTAAAAATATTCGTGGAAGCCAAAGAGTAACGAGTGAAAATCCCGAAGATACTTACAATGTGTTAAAAAAATATGGTTCAAGCCTTGTTGCGTTGGCAAGGGCAAACAAACTAGACCCCGTTATTGGACGTGATGACGAAATCAGAAATGTTATCAGAATTTTATCGCGAAAAACCAAAAACAATCCTGTTTTGATTGGTGAGGCGGGTGTTGGAAAGACTGCCATTGCCGAAGGGCTTGCGATTCGAATAAATAAAGGAGATGTTCCTTCTGCGCTGAAAGACAGAGAGATTTTTTCGCTTGATATGGGAAGCCTTGTTGCAGGTGCAAAATACAGGGGCGAATTTGAAGAAAGATTAAAGGCTGTTTTAACAGAGGTAAAAAAGAGCGAAGGCAAAATTATTCTTTTTATTGATGAACTTCACTTAATTGTGGGTGCGGGAAAGACCGACGGGGCAATGGACGCAGGAAATATTTTAAAGCCACTTCTTGCCCGTGGAGAACTTCATTGCATTGGTGCAACAACTCTTGACGAATACAGAAAATATATTGAAAAAGACCCTGCTCTTGAACGAAGATTTCAGCCTGTTATGGTTAGCGAACCAACAGTGGAAGACACAATAGCAATTCTTCGCGGAATAAAAGAAAGATACGAAGTTTTTCATGGTGTAAAAATTTCCGACAGTGCTTTGGTTTCTGCGGCAATGCTTTCAAATAGATACATAACCGATAGGTTTTTGCCTGACAAAGCTATTGATCTTGTGGACGAAGCGTGTGCTAGTATAAAAACCGAGCTAGACAGTATGCCTACCGAAATGGACGAGATTAACAGAAAAATAATTCAACTTCAAATTGAAGAGGCCGGTTTAAAAAAAGAGAATGACGAGATTTCAAAAGCAAGGCTAAACAAAATTCAAACAGAACTTTCGGGTTTAAAAGAAAAGTATGATGCCATGACTGCAAAATGGCTTGCTGAAAAAAAATCAATAGAAAGCATAAGCAAGATAAAAGAACAATTAGAGCAAACAAAAGCTGATATTGAGCGCGCAAAAAAAGAGTATAATTTAAGCAAAGCGGCAGAACTTCAATATGGCACGCTTCCCGAACTTGTAAGAAATTTGGAAGAAGCAGAAAAAACATTTGAAAAATCAAAGACAAATAATTTGTTAAGAAACAAGGTTACCGATGAGGAAATTGCAAAAATAGTGTCTAGGTGGACGGGAGTTCCTGTTTCAAAATTAAATGAAAGTGAAAAAGACAAACTTGTTCATTTGGCAGATATTTTGCATAAAAGAGTTATTGGTCAAGACGAAGCGGTTAAAAAAGTGGCAGATGCAATTTTAAGGTCGCGCGCGGGAATTGCAGACCCAAACAGACCAATCGGGTCGTTCTTGTTTCTTGGACCTACGGGTGTGGGAAAAACCGAACTGTCTAAGGCTCTTGCAGAAAGCTTGTTTGATGACGAAAAAAATATTGTCAGAATCGATATGAGCGAATATATGGAAAAGTTTTCTGTTTCAAGGTTAATCGGTGCTCCTCCGGGCTATGTTGGTTATGACGAGGGAGGGGAACTTACTGAGGCGGTTCGCAGAAGACCATACAGCGTTGTGCTTTTTGACGAGATAGAAAAGGCACACCCAGATGTTTTTAATATTTTGCTTCAAATGCTTGATGACGGCAGAATTACCGACAGTCAAGGCAGAGTTGTAGATTTTAAAAACACAATAATAATTTTAACATCAAACCTTGGAGCAAATTCTATTTTGGAAGGAATAAGCGTTGATGGTTCAATTTCAAACGAGGCACAATCAGAGGTAAAAGCACTTCTTCGTTCAACATTCAGACCAGAATTGTTAAACAGACTAGACGAAATAATAATGTTCAAGCCACTTTCAAAAGACCAAATTTCAAATATAGTGGATCTTTTAATTAACAGCGTAAGGTCAAGAATAGAAGCAAAGGGCTTAAAATTGGAAGTTTCCGAAAAGGCAAAAAATCTTATTATAGAAAGTGGTTATGATGTTACTTTCGGTGCAAGGCCGCTCAAAAGATTTATACAGGCGAATGTAGAAACGCTTTTGGCAAAAACCATTCTTGGCTCTGATATCAAGCCAAAATCAACCCTTGTTGTTGATGCCAAAAACGACGAATTAAATGTAGATGTAAAATAAAAGAGGGAAGTTATTTCTCTCTTTTATTATTTTTATTTAAATAATCTACATAGCCCCAAATTGTGTCAAAAATATAGTTGATTTTATTAATTAAAGTTTGATTGGTTTTGTTTTCTAGCTCTATTTTTGATAAAAACACAAAACTTTCACAAGATTTTAATTTGCTTCTAATTCTTTTAGTCAATTCAAAATTTCCACAATGACCAAATTGTGTCTTAACAAACTTTACGTAAAATATCATATAAAGCTCCTTATAAAATTTGCAATTTTTGCAAGTGTAGCTTTCCATAATTTCCATAATGATTCCTATATATAAGAAATTTTCTTAATGTAAAGTATTTTCTTATATTTTGTTAAAAAAAAAAAAAAAGGAGTCATTATGTTTGCGGAAAGATTAAAAGAATTGAGAATTCATAATAAGTTGTCGCAATCTCAGCTTGCAACTGCAATTGGTGTAACAAATCAAAATGTAAGTGATTGGGAAAATGGAAAGTCAGAAACAAGTTTTGAAAAACTTATAAAATTAGCGGAATTATTTATGGTTTCCACCGATTATTTGCTGGGAAGGGTGGATAAAAAAGAAAATTAAATTATTTTAAAATTTGCCAAACAAAAACTTTTTATCTTGACAAAAAAAATGTTTGTGATAAAATATTGCCTTGTGTGAGGTAATATGAATAAAATTAATTACAACAACATGGCAGATATTTTAGACACTGTTTTTAATAATTGTTTGATAAAGCCATCGGAGGTTTCGTTAGACTTTAAGCCACTGTGCGACTATGTTATCGGCATCGGATTAAAAGACGATTTTGCTTTTAATTTAAAAAGACTGAATTTTAACAAGCTTGCAATAGAAACACTTTTGGAAGAACTTCCGAATTTGTCAAATCCAAAATATGCAATTAATTTAACATTAAACAGAAAGGGAATTCGTTGGGGCGGACTTAGCGATGTTGAAAAATTAGTTGCACTTGGAGTTGCATCAGAAAAATTGTTCTATCTATTGGATCCAAAATTTTCGGGCGAGTTTGCGGTAATTCAAAAGGTTGAAAAAAAGTTGCAAGCAGACCCGAATATAATAACTCAACCAACCAACTAAAAAGAGAATTATTCTCTTTTTTTCTTTGTAAATTTTTTTATAATCAAAAGTTGTTTTGAAAATTTTTGTGAAAAAAAATAACCGCAAAACTTTGCGGTTAATATATAATAAATCAAATAACAAAGCTGTTAAACCTTTCTCCAAAAACTTTCCAAACAGGCATTAAATGCTTTTGGATTGTCCATATTTGCACAGTGCCCCGCACCTTGCAAAATTACTTTTTCGCAATTTTCTTTTTTTGCCCAATCTTCAACAATTTCTATTTCCGCAGTAATATCGTGCTCTCCACAACCGATTAACAGATTGTATTGTCTTTGCTTTTTGGGAAACTTGTTTACAAGGTTTTGCAATTTTGCCAAATACATAAACGATTTTTTCTTGAAATTTATATTAAGATTATAAAATTCTTGTTGAGCCTCTTTTGTATAAGCCGAAATCTTTTTATTTGCCTTTGCAAACCATTTAATAGAAAAAATGGCTTTTAACATCATTTTCATTTGCTCTTTTGAATTGCTTTTTTGTTTTTTGATATCAAAATCATTAATATCATAACCGCCAAAGCAGGCAAGTGACAAAACTTTGCTTTCAAATTTATTGGCAAAATCCTGAGCAAAAACCGCCCCCAAAGAAACGCCTACAAAATGCGCCGAACTAATATTGTGCTTTTCAAAAATTTGGTTTATCCAATCAGACATCATTAAAACAGTATCGCCTTTTTTTGTTTTGATTGAATTTCCGTGCCCCAAAATATCTATTGCAAGCAAATTATATTTTTTTTCAAAATACTCAAATTGTTTTTCAAACATTCTGTGGTCAACGAATGCCGCATGAATAAAAACAACCCAATCTTTGTTTGCGGAATCGTCAATATAATAGGCGATAGGCGAGTTTTCAAGATAAAATTCTTTCATAATTTTCTCCGTTTATATTTATGCCACAATCTTATTTAAAAATGTATGGTTAATAATTTATAATTAAGTTTTAAGCAAAAACTTAAAAATATTTTTATAAATAATTTGGAGCGAATGATGAGAATCGAACTCACAACTCAGGCTTGGGAAGCCCACATTTTACCACTAAACTACATTCGCATTTTTTACAATTTTTATTTTAAATATTTCTTTATTATTTGTCAATTGCATAATAAACATTATTTTTTAAAACAAAAAGTTATATTTTTTTGAACTTTTATAAAAAGTTTTTAAGCAAAAAGTTTTTTGTTTTTTGGCAAATTATTTAAAATTACACGGCTTTTTCAAATAAGCCATTTGCATTGCAAATATTTTGTTGACAAAACATATTTAAAATAAGATAATTTAATTATAAATACACAAAAGAAAGGAAAATTTTATGAGTGCAAAATATTCAATAGTTGTTCCATGTTTTAATGAAGAACAAACCGTAAAAGCATTTTATGATGCCATTATTCCGGTTATGGACGGCTTAAAAGAAAAGTATGAAATTATTTTTGTAAATGACGGCAGTCGTGACAAAACCGAACAGATTTTGGCAGAATTGGCAGCTGTTGACAAAAAGGTTAAGGTAATAAACTTTGCAAGAAACTTTGGTCAACAACCCGCAATTCTTGCAGGTTTTGAGCTTGCTGAGGGCGATGCGGTAATTGATATAGATGTTGACCTTCAAGACCCTGTTGAAGCCATTCCTTTAATGATAGAAAAGTGGAAAGAAGGTTATGACATTGTTCACGGAAAGCGAAAGGTCAGAAAGGGCGAAACTTTTTTAAAGAAATCTACGGCAAGCATATACACAAAGTTTTACAAAAACATAACGGGCTTAGAACTTCCAAAGGCTTGTGGTGATTTTAAGCTTTTTGACCGAAAGGTTATTGACACTATTATAAGTATGCCCGAGCGCGACAGGTTTTTGAGAGGAATAACCGCTTGGGTTGGGTTTAAGCAAACTTCAATTGAGTTTGACAGGCAAAAACGTCTTGCGGGTGAAACAAAATATAACTTTAAAAAACTTTTAAAGCTCGCAACAAACGGAATTGTATCAAACAGTTCTTATCCACTTTCTTTTGCAACCAAATTCGGAATCTTTTTTGGAATAAGTTCAATTTTATGTTTTATAACATTTATTGTTCTTGCTTGCTTAAAAATCGTGCTTCCGCTAACTGCTTGGCTTTTTCCTTCAATAGCGTTGTTTGCATCAATAATTCTTATTGTTATGGGCTTGCAAAATATTTATATTGCCAGAATTTATAAAGAAGTGCAAAAGCGCCCAATTTATATTATAAAAGATAAGATTAATTTTGACTAATAATATTATTAATAAAAACTTTTTCATAATGCCTTGATATTTAGCATAAAACTTGATTAGAGGTTATTATGAAGAAGTTTTTTTGTTTTTCTTTAACAATAATATTTTGCGCTATTTCTGTCTTTGCGTTTTCGGGCTGTTCAAAAAACGAAGTTGACAAGATTTCCAAAAACTTAACAGTCTATTCCATTTCTGCCGAACTTAATGCCGAAAATATGACGGTTTCAGGGTCTCAAAGTGTGGACTATTTTAATGAAACGGGCACAGAACTTAGTTATTTGTGTTTTCACCTTTATCCGCGTGCTTTTCGTGAAGGTGCAATGTTAAAGCCTTATACCATTTTAACGGCCGCAACTTGCTTTCCAAACGGCATAAGCTATGGTGATATTCAAATTTCGGCTGTAAGGGTAAATGGCGAAAATTCTGCATTTGAACACATTGGTGAAGATGAGGATATTTTAAAAGTAAACTTTAATTTTGGTTTGGCAAATGGCAAAAGAGTAAAGATTGATATTGATTTTAATCTTTCATTGCCAAACAGCACACACCGTTTGGGCTATTATCAAACAAACATAAACTTAGGAAACTTTTATCCTGTGGCTTGCAAGTTTGAGGGCGGAAAGTTTGACCTTACGCCATATTATTCAACGGGTGACCCGTTCTATTCAGACATAGCAAATTTTAATGTAAGTTTTACTTATCCGTCAAAGTATACACTTTGCTCAACGGGAAGTATAACGGTTGGAGAAAGTAATAACAAAAAAGTTGCAACAATAAATGCAAAAGCCGTAAGAGATTTTGCAATGTGTTTGTCTGATAATGCTGGGCTGGTTAGCACCAAAGCGGGAAACACAACCATTTATTATATGGGCTACAAAGACGACCAAGACCTAAACAAACAGCTTTCGCTATCTAAGGCAGCAGTGGAGTATTTCGGAAAGGTTTTCGGAGCATATCCATATTCCACATTGTCGGTTGTAAAAACTCCATTTATTTACGGTGGAATGGAATATCCGAATATTGTGTTTATTTCAGACGCCATTGATGACGAAGACGAATATTTAAAAGTTGTTGTTCATGAAATCGCTCACCAATGGTGGTATGGCGTGGTGGGAAATAATGAGGCGCGTGAGGCTTGGCTTGACGAATCTTTAACCGAATATTCGGCTGCGCTGTTTTTTGCAAACAACACGGGCTATGGAATATCTTACAAAGATTTGGTTGATACCGCACTTTCAAGTTATTTGCTTTATGTTGATGTAATTTCAGCCATAAAAGGTGATGTAAACACAAAAATGAACCTTGCTGTAAACGAATATCAAAACGACTATGAATATTCATATATGGTTTATGTTAAAGGCGTTATTATGTTTGACGCACTGCGAAATGTTGTGGGAGAAGACAAACTCATTAGTGGCTTCAAAAAATATTATCAGCAAAACAAGTTTAAAAATGCCACAAAAGATGATTTTTTTGCCGCCTTTAAGTCGGCTTGTCACAAAGATTTGGACGGATTTTTTGACGGCTATTTAAACGGAACAACAATAATCACAAAACTTAGTTAAAAATTTAACATAAAAAATGCTTTTTAAATTTTTATAATTGTGCTAAACTAATGCTTCTAGGAGAAAGTTTATGCACATAGTTAATTTGGCGTCTGGAAGTAAGGCAAATTCAACGCTGATTGAAACCGAAAAAACCAAAATTTTGATTGATGCAGGGCTTAGAGAAAAAGAGCTTGAAAGGCGTTTGAATGAAGTCGGAACAAGTTTAAGTCAAATAAATGCGGTTTTTGTTACTCATGAGCACAGCGATCATATTAAGGCTTTGCCAACGCTTGCAAAAAAATACGATATGCAATTTTTTGTTCATGAAGAACTTGCAAAAAGCGGATTATTGCAAAATATAAATTTCAAAGAACAAAAACTTTTGTGTTTTTCAAATAATACGGCAAAAGTGGGCGATTTGCTAATTGAACCTTTTAATATTTCGCATGATGCTGTTTGTCCCGTAGGCTTTGTGGTAAGTGAATTTAAAAGCAAATCAAAAGCCGGTTTTGTTACCGACCTTGGAATTGTGACCGAAACCGTAAAAAATGCACTTTCGGGTTCAAAAATAGTTTTTATTGAATCCAATCATGACAAACAAATGCTTCTTAGTGGAAACTATCCGCCAAGGCTTAAAGCAAGAATAGCGGGAAAGTACGGGCATTTATCAAACGCCCAAGCCCTTGAACTTGCGGATTGGCTTTATAAAAGAGGAACAAAATGTTTTATTTTGTCACATTTGTCCGAAAATAATAATTCGCCCAGAATTGCTTACGGCGAATTTGCAAATTTCTTTGAATCGCAGGGGCTTGTGCTTGACAAAGATGTGTTTATTCGTTTATCATTTCAAGACAAACACGGAAACAATTTCAGCTTAAAAAAAGAATAAACATAACACATAAATTAATATTTATTATTGTTGGAGAAAGTATATGAAAATGAGTTTTAAGTGCAGAGAATGCGGGGGAAAGCTTAAAAAGGCAGACGGAGAAGATGCTTATGTTTGCGAATATTGCGGAACAAAACAAAAAATATCCGAAACCTCAAACTCTGAAAAAAAAGATAATATCGAAATAAAAATCAACAATAACATAAATTTCGGAGAGCTTCAAAACGGTTACAGAAAATCTTTTGATGTTTATGAAGCAGCTCTCGGAACCTTGTTGTTTATTATTTTTAATGTGGCATTTTTGTTTTTATACAGACTTCTTCCAATCAATATAAGAGCAAACGAAGCGGTTTATTATGTGGCGTCTTTTATCATTGAATTTTTGTTTGGCGTGGTGGCTTATACTGTTGCAAAAACAAGAAAAATAAGAATTCAAGAAGCTGCGGGGCTTAATAAAAAAGTTAATGCAAAACTTGTGGGCTATTCGTTTTTGGTTGCAATTATCTGCTTATTTTGTTTTTCAAATTTAACATCTGTTTTTATTGAATTTTTATCACTTTGCGGTTATCAGTCCATTTTGTCGGGAATGCAAATTAACACATTTTGGAGATACCTTATCTATATTGTAACCACTTGTATCACTCCTGCTGTATGCGAAGAGCTTTTGTTTAGAGGCGTGGTTCTTTCGGGCTTCAAAAAATACGGAAAAAAGATTGCAATTGTTGTTTCTGCTTTGATTTTTATGCTTATGCACGGAAACGCAGAGCAAACGGTTCACCAATTTATTATCGGGCTTGTAATAGGTTATATATTTATTGAAACAGGCAATCTTTGGGTGGGAGTGCTTATACATTTCTTCAACAATTTTATCTCGGTAACACAAGTTTATATTTTCTCATCACTGCTCAGTTCAATGCCGGAAGTTGATGATGCCGTAGGTGGCATTGTTGACTCCGCAACACTGATAAATCCATGGCTGTCACTTTTAATTAGCTTGTTTATTGCACTCTTATTTGCAGGTATTGGTTTTGTTTTAGTTAAATGGTGTTTTAAGCAAATTAAAAGCGAAAACGATAATCTTAACAACAAAAAAGAAGAAAGCATCAATGCAACTATTATTGTTGATGGAAAAGAAACAGGTGTTTCTGTGAGTGTTGACGGAGAAGAATTAAACGAAGGAGAAAAAATTGAAACCGCTGGCGGAAAAAGCTCTTTCGGTTTAGACGAAAAACCGCAGATGTCGGTTGCAACAATTATTATGTTTGCACTATCTGGCGCATATTTGCTGTTTGATTGGATAACTTCACTTTTGATGGGTCTTGGCATATTATAAAGTGTTATGGATTATATTTCACTTTTGAATAAACTAGAAACACTAAGAAACGATTACTTGGTCAAAGAACTTGGCGAAACTTATTTTAAAAGAAAAATTTTTGCAGTTGAAAAGATTTGTGATAAATCTTTTTCGACTGCAATTTTTGTTGCCTCAACTCATGGAAGGGAGCATATAACAACCGATTTATTGATAAAAATGCTAGAAGAGCATTTGTTTGACGAGTGCAAAGATTTTAATATAAAGGCAATTGTTATGGCAAATCCCGACGGCGTAGAACTTTCTTGCAATGGGTTAAAGTCAGCACCTATTTTTTTGCATGAAAACCTTGTTAAAATAAATTTGAATAATAGCGACTTTTCCATGTGGAAGGCCAACGGCAGAGGGGTAGATATAAATAATAATTTTGATGCAAACTTCGGTCAAAATATACATTCGCTTGTGCCCGCGCCTTCGGGCTATGTGGGAGAGGCTCCCGAAAGCGAACTTGAAACAAAACTTATTATAAAAGAAATAAAAAACAGCAATACTTTTTTTGTTGTAACTTATCACAGCAAAGGCGAAGAAATTTATTACAATTTTTTTCAAGAAAAAAAACTTTTGGAGCGTGACAGACTTATTGCTGAGCGCTTTGCTTTAAGCACGGGTTATAGCATAAAAAATGTGGAGAGTTACAGTTCGGGCGGATTAAAAGATTATTGTGTTTCAAAACTGAAAATCCCGTCTCTGACAATAGAAGTCGGAAGCGACAGTTTGTCGCACCCGATAAAAAAAGAATTTTTGGCGGAAATTTTTGAAAAGCACAAAAGTGTTGCTAAGGACACAAACTTTGCTTATAATATATTTAAAGATTTTAAGTAAGGTGATTTATGGCATACCAAGAAAAGTTTATGAAAAAGGCGATAAAGCTTGCAAAAGTTGCGTTTGATGCAGACGAAGTTCCGGTGGGCGCGGTTGTTGTTTTAAACGGAAAGGTAATTTCAAGTGCATATAATATAAGAGAAAAAAGCAATGATGCAACCGCTCATGCAGAAGTTCTTGCAATAAAAAAAGCCTGCAAAAAGCTAAATGATTTCAGACTTGTCGGGGCAGATATTTATGTTTCGCTTGAACCTTGTGTAATGTGTATGGGGGCAATATTAAACAGCAGAATAAGCAATGTTTATTTTGGGGCATATATCACAAACGGGTCAATTTCTGCCGGCGAAATTTCAAATAGGGCAGAACTTAATCACAAAGCAAATGTGGAGGGTGGCTTTTTTGAAAAAGAGTGCTCAGCTATGCTTTCCGAATATTTTAAACAAAAAAGGAAAAAATAAACTTAGCACAATAATTTGTGCTTGTTTTTTTTAAATAACTATTTTTCACGCTTGACAAAATAGGTCATAATTAATAAACTTTAAGTATGGAAATATTAGAAGAAGTTGTTTCGGCTGAAAATGTTTTGGTTTTAAACGAACAGCCCGAATTTATTGAAAATTTTAATGAAAAAATAAATGCAAGATATTTTGTTATTTGTGAAAATAACAATAATGATTCTTTGCCGAAAAATGTTTTTGAGTGCAGTGTTTGCGGACTTACTCTTGCCGAGTGGGTTGTGCGTGCTTGCCCAAGCGAGCCTGTTGTTTTAAGAGCAAATGAGGGTGAAGATGTTTTAAGGTTAATTAAACCTTATATTTCGGGCATTGAGTATTCGGTTGTGCTTTATGCAAGCACTCCGTTTGTAAGAAAAGGGCATTTGTTAGACCTTCTTGGTTTTGTTTCAAGAAAGCACCTTTCTGCTTGCAAACTAAAAAAAGGCTATGTTTTTAAAAATGACTATATTTCAAGGGTAGACAGACTTTTTTCTATTGATACCTATGATTTTGCGTCAGACGACTTTTTTGAAGTAAAAGATATTCGTGATTTGGAATATGCCCAGCTTATTTTAAAAAGAAGGGTTTTAGATTTTCATAACAAAAATCAAGTTATTTTAGACGGCAGAAATTTAACCATTGATGCCTCTGTTGAAATCGGTTATCACACAGAAATCGGTGGCGGTTCTGCAATAATAAGCAAAACCAAAATCGGCGCAGATTCAAAAATCGGAGCAAATGCGGTAATCTGCGGGTCAAAACTCGGAGACGATGTTGTTGTTGAAAATGGTGCTGTTATTGAAGACAGTGTAATAAAAGACGGAGCGTTTATCGGTGCTGGCGCGGTTATAAAAAAATCCGTTATAGGCGAAAGGTCAAACGTTGAGTCCGCAACAGTTGTTTCTTGTTCCGGCTTAAAGCAAAATGTTTTTGTAGGAACGGGTGCAACATTAATCGGTGCAAGAGTTGCGGAAAATGTTCAAATAAAAGCAGCCGCAAAAGTTGTTATGGCAAACGAAATGGTGGCAGTTCTTGCAAATGCGGTAGTCGGTGAGGGTGCAATGGTTTGTGATACTATTGTTTCTGAAAACGCAATTGTTAAACCTTTTGCAAAATTCACAAAAAATTATGAGGAAAAAAAGTAATGAAACTTATTGTTGGGCTGGGCAATATCGGCAAAGAATATGAAAGCACCAATCATAATGCGGGTTTTATGGTTCTTGACAAACTTGCAGAAAACCTTGGCTTAAAATTTAACAAACTTGGTTGTGATGCCGATTATGCGGAAAAAAATATATGTGGCGAACACTTTATTTTTGCAAAGCCAAGAACTTATATGAATGAAAGCGGAAGGTCAGTTAAAAGTTTTGTAAAAAAATATAATATAGAAATCAGTGATGTGCTTGTAATCAGTGACGACATTGATTTGCCACAAGGGGCAGTCAGAATAAGAAAAGCAGGTTCTGCGGGCACTCACAATGGGCTTAAAAGCATAATAAAAGAGCTTGGTGCAGATAACTTTTTAAGAGTAAGAGTGGGCATAGGCAAACAAGCTCAAAACCAAGACCTTGCAAATTTTGTTTTGTCTAAAATGAAAATGACAAATGAGCAAGAGCTTGGGCTAAACAAAGCATTCAATGCCATTTTGGCATACGCAAACGGAGAAACTATTGACAGTGTTATGACAAAATTTAATGGGGATAACGGTGGCAAATATTAAAGCTTTTGATTTTGCGGGGCTGAACAAAAATTTCAGCAGATTTGAAGAAGAAGTGAGGGCAGGAAATTCCTGCTCTGTTTTTGGTGTGCAAAATTCAATAAGACCCGCTATTGTTTCAAGCTTTAACAAAAAAGTTGTTTATATAACGGCAGACAGCATAAAAGCGAATGCAATTTCGGAAGACTTCAAAATTATGGGTCTAAACACAGTTGTTTTTGAGTCTCCGTCAGATAGTTTTTTGTATAAAAGAGCGGGATCAAACGAACTTGCCACAAAAAAAACAAAGGTTTTGTTTGATATTTTAAATAAAAATTTTGATGTGATTATTGTTCCCATAGCCTCTCTGTTTAGCTTTCTTCCAAGCGAAAAAAGATTTCAAAAAAACATAATAACTCTTGAAATGCAAAAACACATTGATTTAAGCGAATTAGAGCTAAGATTAACGGAAGCGGGTTACACAAGACAAGAATTGATATATGATGCAGGTCAGTTTTCAAGGCGTGGCGAGGTTTTTGATATTTTTCCCGCTAATTGCGACAAGCCATACAGAATAGACTTTTTTGATACGGAAATAGAGAGTATAAAGGTTTTTGATATTGCCACACAAAAAGGAACAAAACTTGTTACAAAGTTATCAATTTGCCCAAACAGCGATTTAATGCTAGAACAAGAGGAAAGGCAAAATTTAAAAAGCACTTTGGAAAAACAAAAGCTGTTGCAAAACTCCGATTCCGCAATAATATTTAACAGTCAAACAGACGAAATTATTTCAAGACTTGACGCCAATGTTCAAAGCCATAATCTAGACCTTCTTTCAAGCTTTATAAAAGATTTCAGGTCAAATATTTTTGATTATCTTAACGCTTCAAAAATTGACTATATTGTTGCTTTTGACGAATGCAAACAAATATATGACAGCTTTTTGAATTTTTCAAAGGAAACAAATTCAAGGTTAAAACAGTTAAGGGCAGATAATATGCTTATTGCAAAAAAGTTGCCTTGCTTTTTTTCGGTCGAAGAAGTGTTGTCAATGTTTTCAAACAAAACCGCAATTGCGTTTTTAAAAATAACAAATTCAAACAATTTTTTTGAGAGCAAAGCGGTTTTTAATTTCAAAACACTTCCGATATCAAGATATACTCACAGCATGAAAGACTTTTATTTAGAGTTAAAATTAAGGCTTAATAAAGGCACAAAAATTTATATTTTTGCGGGAAGCGAAAGTAATGCACAAAGTTTAAGCTCAACGCTTTCCTCTCACGGAATAGATATAAAAATAAATAACAATGCAAAAATCTCCGACAATTCTTCCGCGATTTTCACGAGCGGATATTCTTCTGGTTTTGTTTTGGAAGAAGAAAAAGTTATGGTGGTTGGAACTTATGATATTTTTGCAAAAAAACGCACCAGCTCAAAACTTGGCTCGGGAAGAGAAAACGCCTTTTCCGTTCCAAAAGTCGGCGATTATGTTGTTCACCATTATCATGGTATCGGTGTTTGCGAGGGTGTCACAAAACTTTCAGGAAACCTCGGAACAAAAGACTATGTTATAATAAGATACAGAGATGGCGACAAGCTCTATGTTCCAATAGAACAACTCGATATGCTAGACAGATTTTCGGGAGCAGAAGCGCCTGCAAAGCTCAGCAAAATCGGCGGTCAAGACTTTTCGGCGGTAAAAGAAAAGGCAAGGCAGTCCGTAAAAAAATTAGCGTTCAACTTGGTTGAACTTTATGCACAAAGAGAAAAAATAAAAGGCTTTGCATTTTCGGAAGATACCGACCTTCAACGAGAATTTGAAAATGCGTTTCCTTATACCGAAACGGAAGACCAACTTATTTCTGCCGACGAAATAAAAAAAGATATGGAAGAAACAAAGGTCATGGACAGGCTTCTTTGCGGAGATGTTGGCTTTGGAAAAACCGAGGTTGCGCTTCGTGCAGCATTTAAGGCAATTATGGACGGCAAGCAAGTGGCGTTTGTTGCGCCAACAACCATTTTGTCCGAACAGCACTATAATACCGCAAAGAGCAGAATGTACAATTACGGCGTGCAAATTGCAGTTTTAAACAGGTTTAAATCCGCCAAGGAAACATCAAAAATTTTAGATGGTTTGTTAACGGGCAATATTGATATTGTTTGCGGAACTCACCGAATTCTTAGCAAAGATGTTGAGTTCAAAAATTTGGGGCTTATTATTCTTGACGAAGAGCAAAAGTTCGGCGTTGGCGACAAAGAAAAACTTAAACTGAAATATCCTAATGTAGATGTGCTTACTCTTTCGGCAACTCCAATTCCAAGAACTTTGTCAATGTCGCTGTCGGGAATTCGTGATATTTCGGTAATATCAACCCCTCCAAGCGAAAGACAGCCAATTCAAACCTATGTTACCGAATATTCGGAAGGGCTTGTAAAAGATGCAATTTTAAGAGAAATATCAAGAGACGGTCAAGTGTTTGTTTTGTTTAACAGTGTTGAACATATTTATACTTTTGCAGAGAAATTGAGAAAGATTGTCCCGGAAGCAAAAATATCTGTGGCTCATGGGCAGATGCCCGCAAAGCTGCTTGAAGAGGTAGTATTTAATTTTTATAACAAGCAAAGCGATGTTTTGGTTTGCACAACAATCATTGAAAACGGCATAGATATAGATAATGCAAATACAATAATTATTGTTGACGCCGACAAACTTGGGCTTTCTCAGCTTTATCAAATAAGAGGAAGAGTGGGCAGAGGCTCAAAAATGGCTTATGCATATTTAACCTATAACAAAAGCAAAATTTTGACGGAAGAGGCATATAAAAGGCTGGACGCAATCAGTGAGTTTTGCGAATTCGGAAGCGGGTTTAAGCTTGCAATGCGTGATTTGGAAATCAGAGGTGGCGGAAACATTTTGGGTGCAGAGCAGAGCGGACATCTTCAAAAAATAGGCTATGATTTATACACAAAACTTTTGAGTGATGCGGTAAAAGAATTAAGGGGCGAAAAGGTAGAAAAAGAGGCAGATGTTTTGATAAAGGTTGCGCTTGATGCGTTTGTTCCCGAAAGTTATATTTCCACAAGCGAAGACAGAATGATTGCCTATAAAAGAATTTCTGGTGTAAATTCAAATGAATCTGCCGAAAAACTTAAATTGGAACTTACCTCTATTTACGGAAAAGTTCCCGAAGTGGTTTTGAATTTGATTTCGATTTCGCTGGTAAGGCAATTGGCGGGCAAGGCAATGGCTCAGGAAGTTATAAGTGATGGACAAGGCGTAATGCTTATTTTTTCGGATATTAAGCAAATCACGGGCGACCCTGATATTGCGGAGGCGGTTTATAAACTCAGAAACAGTTGCACAATAAACTTGTCAAAAAAACCGCTTATTTGCTTTAATAAGTTTAACAGTGTAAAAGAAAATTTTGAGCTATTGAAAATGTTTTTGATACACTTAGTGGAACTAAAAAACAAAAATTAATCGTCAAATATCAAAAATTATAAAATCTGACACTTTTTTATTATTAAAAAGTGTTGATTTTTTATGTTTATTTGGTTATAATTTTCAGTGTATTAGTTAAATTGGAGGATTATATTTTGAAAAACAAACTAAAAGCAATTTTACTTGGTGTTTTTGTAGCGGTGTTTTCAGTGTTTTCGCTATGCAGTTGCGGACTTGTAAAACCCGATAACAGCAAAAAAAATACGGGTAACGCTATGCAGGTCGGTGAAACCGTTTTAACAAAAAATGATATAATAAATCAGTTCTACACTTATTATCAAAACAACAGCAATTATTTTGCTTATTATGACCACGAAACCGTTGTTAACTCATTTTATACTTGGGTTGCAATGAGGCAAATAGTAAGTCAAAATTCTTCTGCCATGCTTTATGACGAAACCAAAAATCCAAACGGCTATATCGTTTACACAGAAGAAGACGAAGAAGATGTTTGGAAATCGGTAAAAGAATATTTTTATTCTCAGGTAAGTGTTTATGAAAAGGCACTTTATAGCTTAAAGGGCTATGAAGAAGACGGATATCCTGTTTGGCTTAAAGATGACAAGGCGAGTGATGATAATGTTAAGTTTGAAGCATACAAAACCGTAAAGCCGGAAATTAAAAGCAGAACAGAAAAACTTGAAACAAAAACAGAAAAACTTTCGGAAGAAAATGTAAAAAAAGAGTTGGGGCATGTTCAAGAATATTTGTTTGAATATGTTACCGAAACAGACGACGAAGGCAACGAAATCCGTGAAAAAATCGTTTATGATGGTTATATCGAAAATTCAAGAAATCAAGCATACACAAGATATGTTGAATGGCTTATTTCTTCCGCAAAATCAAGTGGCACAAACACAGATGCAAAAGTTGTGCTTGAAAATGAAATTTTAAGAGTTTATAATTCTTATTACGAATCAAAAATCACAACACTTTTCCAAAACTTTTATTTGCAAGAATATTTAACAAACTATTACGGCATTGAAATCGGAAGTGAAGACGACGGAAAGCTCGGCGACACAGAAACTCTTAGCGACAAAGCGCTTGTCAAAGCATTTTTGGATAAATATTATCAAGATATGCAAACAAACCAAGTTGAAAGCAGTTTTATTTCTACAATCACATCATCAGATGGTGCAAGCCTTGTGCTTTACAACTATAACGGTCAAAACTTTTTCTTCACAGTTCAGCATATTTTGATTAAGTTTGACGAATATTTGGAAGGTCAAATCAAGCAACTCGAAGGTTATGCTTCGGGCAGCGGAACAGACTATGACAAAGTTATTGCAGACTATTACAGAGCAGAAAGAGAAAAGCTTACTTTGGGCTACAAAATGCTTGCTGAGGTAAAAAAAGACAACTATCTTGAACAAAGCATTATTGCCGGATTTGTTAGCGGAGTGGTAAAGCCATATTATTTTGACGAAACAATCAATGACAAAACAGGAAAGGGCTATATTGAGCTAAAATCCGATAATGCAACTCCTTCAAATATTTTTGATTATGAAAATATAGAATATTATTATATTAAAGATGGTGAAAAACAAGTTGTTGATTCATCAGAAATCAAATGGCTCGCTTCCGAATCCGATATAGAAAGCATTTATAAAACCGCATATTCGACTTTATCGGCAGACTTTATCAAATATTATGACGCACTTGTTGCTAATAATGAAACCGAAATAAACGCTCTTAAAGAAAAATATGAGAATATGTCTTATATTCTTGAAACAGTTGAAAATATAAAAGAAACTTATGCAGACGACACTGCCGGTGCAAAAGCGTTAATAAACAGAAAAGTAGCTTCTTTTGCCTTTGTTGAATTAGAGTTTATATTTTCTGCCGATGGCTTAAAAAATGAACTTTCAAGCAAAATTGGTTATGTAATGTCTAACTATCCTGACGAAAACGGTTCTTGGGTGGTTGACTTTGCAAGAGGCGCAAGAGATATAATATCAAATCTTGTCGGCTCTTCAAAAAACGGAAATGATGTTAATGTTGCAATCAAAAACAAACTTGAATCAGGTGATGTTGAGTCTTTGACCAATGTTATTATATCTGATTATGGCTATCACTTTATAAAAGTTGAAGATGTTTATGTTCAAGGTGAAAGCCTTGTTGATGTTCAAAATCTTTCTTACGACGATGTTGAAGAAATTGTAAAACTTATGAAAAAAACTTATGTTTGCAGTGCTTCAAATCAAACAGTTTATGACTATTTTTATGACAGTCTATATTCTGCTCTTGCAGGCAATTCTTCAAGCAACGGCACCTACTTCTTAAAACTTGAATATGAATGGTTAAACAAATATTATGAAGAGGGCAAAATTATTTATGAAGAAAAACTGACTTATGAGCAGTTGATGGACTCAATATCTTAAAAAATAAAATCTATATGTAACTTGGTTTTTAAATGGGGCATATAGATTTTTTTATTATGTTAAATTAAATAAAAATAAAAAAATAATAAGAAATTAATTGTCAAATATTTTCATATAAATTATAATGACAACATGGAAAGTGTGGGGCAGAGTAAGAATAAGAATGTAAAAAAGGCAGACACTGCCAATTTTTCTGATGCAAAAACAAATTCTGCTTCAAAACAAAACAAAAAGATTTCAAACAAAAAAAAATCCAAACCCGCAACAAAACAGATTAAAAATAACGAAGCGGAAGAGATAAAAATAATAGAATCACAACAAAATCCGGAACTTATAATAAAGGCAGATGCCGAAATAAAAACCGAAGAAATTGTTGAAGAAAATTTGGCGGAGCAACAAAATTTAAACAGTGAGCAAGAGGTTGAATTAAAGCCCGATGAAAAGAGTGGCGATGGCAGTGACAGCGAGGCAAAAATTGAAGTTGAGCTTTCCGAAGAAATTGTTGAAGAAAAAATGAAGCTTGCGATGGAAACGCAAACTCCGAAAAAGAAAAAAAAGAGCATAATAATTAACCTGTGTTTATTGCTAGTAAACATTGTGTTCATGGTTTTTATTATAAAAAACTTTTTGGGCGAGGTTGAAACATTAGATATAAGCCAACTTATTCAAGCACAAGGCAAAAGGCTTTGGTGGCTTGTTGGCGGAGTGTTTGCTTATATAGTGTTTATATTGCTTCAAACTTTGATGTACAAAGTTTTGATTAAGGGAATTACGGGCAAAAATCATTGGGCGCTTTCTTATGATGTTGGTGTTGTGGGAAAGTATTATGATAATGTAACACCTTTTGCGGTCGGCGGACAGCCTATGCAAATTGTCAGACTTGCAAAAAAAGGAATATCTCCCGGTGTTGCAACCAGCATTCCTCTTATAAAAATGGTAACAACCAACACAATGAATATGCTTATGACCCTTGCATTTTTCATTTTCGGACTTCCAAGAATTCCGCTGTCTTCACCGCTTAATAATATCTTATTATTGATAGTGGAAATTTTGGGTGTAATTGGGCTTATCGTAACCGTTTTGGTTGTTGTGTTTATGTTTTTGGTTTCCAGCGGAAGTTTGTTTACAAGATCATTTATCAGCGGAATATGCAGACTTGGCTATAAGCTAAAAATCGTAAAGAATTATAGAAAAAGCTTTAAAAAGTTTTTAAATCAAGTTGCTGAATACAAAAGTTCAATGTCATTTTTAAAGACTCACAAAAAAGTGCTGTTTAAAATGATAGTTATGAGTTTTGTGGAATCAATAATATATGCAAGTTTGGCATATTTTGTTGTTATGGCGTTCGCAACTCCCGAGGCTCTTAGTGGAACTGAGCCATTTATGTTTTTGCTTATCTGCTTAACAAAATATTATTTGTGTGCAATGGCAAGTTGTTATATTCCGCTTCCGGGCGGAACGGGTTTGATGGAAATTTCGTTTATCATTTTGTTCTGGCAAGATGTAGGGAATAACATTGTTTGGGCACTGCTTATTTGGAGATTTTTATCTTATTACTTTATTCTTATTCATGGTTTTATTAACGAGCTTACGCAAATATTTATCAATATTTCAAAAAACGGAAAAAAGAAAAAACAGCAGGCACTTAAAGAGTCAAATGAATAATAAAAAAGAAAGTCGCAAAGATTTTCTTTTTTTTGTGTATAAAAAAATGTTTTTGGTAAATATTTTGAGTATATTAAGGGGGAAGATTTATGAGAACTTTTTTACTAAAAGCAAAGCATTTTTTTAAGAGAAATATTTATCCGATAACAGTAACCATGTGTACGGTTTTGGTGCTTGCAATAATAACAATTTCGGCATATTCGGCATTAAAGGGAAATGACGATGTTATAAACACGGGCAACCAAAACGAACAAGTAGACAACACGGGTGACAAAGACGACGAAGGCGATCCTTCAAATCCTACAACCTCAGATGACACAATAATTTTTGACCTTCCTTTTGAAAACGCCGAAATTTCAAAAGAATACAGCGATACAAAACTTATTTATGACGCCACATCAAATTATTGGTTCACACACCAAGCGCTTGACTTTGCCTGTGCCGAAGGAACTGTTGCAAAAGCGGTTTATGACGGAACAGTCACCAAAGTTATAAGTTCAATGATGGACGGCTCAACCGTTTATTTAAAGGTTTCTGAAAATTTGACGGTGGTTTACAAAGGTCTTTCAAGTGATGTTAAGGTAAAAGAAGGCGATGTAGTCAAAAAAGGTGCAGAACTTGGCAAAATCACAGGCTTTTTAACAGAAAAGAAAGACGGTGTTCATTTGCACTTTGAAATGCTCAAAGGCGAAACTTTAATAGACCCAACAGATTATTTTTCATTTAATAAATAAAAGGTAATTTTACCTTTTATTTTTATTTGCATTTTATTTTATTTATTAATATAATAATAGTGTATAAGTATTATTAGGAGAATAGAATGAATAAAACAAAAATTGTGTGCACAATCGGTCCGGCTTGTTCAGACCTCGAAACCTTAAAAAATATGATGCTTGCGGGAATGAATGTCGCAAGATTCAATATGAGCCACGGCACTCACGAAACTCACAGAGAACTTATGAATCTTGTTAAGCAAGCAAGATTTGAACTCAATTTGCCTGTTGCAATTATGCTTGATACCAAAGGTCCCGAAATCAGAATTCGTCAGTTTAAAAACGGAAAGGTTACACTAAAAAAAGGTCAAGACTTTGCCCTTACAACAGAACTTGTAGACGGCGACAATTCAATTGTTTCTGTAACTTATAAAAAGCTTCCTTCAATTGTAAAAAAAGGAACAAAAATTTTGCTTAACGACGGACTGATAGAACTTTGCGTTCTTAGCAAAACATCAAATGTTATTTATACCGAAGTTGTGGTTGGCGGAGAGCTTTCAAACAACAAATCCATAAGCGTTCCAAGTGTGGATCTTAATATGGAATATCTCAGTGATATTGACAAATCCGATTTAAAGTTTGGTGTGGAAGAACATGTTGATGTTTATTCCATTTCTTTTGTAAACCGTGCAAGAGATGTTGAAGATGTAAGAAAATTTCTTGCCGACCTTGGTGAAGACAATGCCTTTATAATTTCTAAAATAGAATCTGAAAAAGGCGTTGAAAACATGAAAGAAATTATTTCCGCATCAGAAGGCGTAATGGTGGCAAGAGGTGACCTTGGTGTAGAAATTGCCTTTGAAAAATTGCCTCATATTCAAAAAGATATGATATCAGTTGCAAATAAGCTCGGAAAACTCAGCATAACGGCAACTCAAATGCTTGAATCAATGATAAACAATATCAGACCAACAAGAGCGGAGATTTCCGATGTTGCAAACGCAATTTACGACGGTACTTCGGCAATAATGCTTTCGGGAGAAACAAGTGCGGGAAAGCACCCTGTTGAAGCTGTTGCAACCATGCAAAAAATTGCGGAAGAAGCAGAGGGAAGCATAGACTTTAATAACTCATTGTCACGCTTTGTTCCAACAAACAATATTACTTGCGGAATAGGCTATGCAGCGTGTGCGCTTGCCACAAGTTTAAACGCAAATGCTATTTTGGTAACAACAAACACAGGAATGTCTGCTCAAAGTATTTGCAGATTTAAGCCGGGTTGCAAAATTATTGCGCTTACCCCAAATTCAAGAGTTTATTACAAACTTGGATTAATGTGGGGGGTTTATCCTATTCTCGATAAAATTTATTATAGCACAGATGAGCTTTTGGCTTCGGCAAGAGAACTTGCAAAAAAGAGTGAGTTTGTGGAGAGTGGCGATATAGTTATTCAAACGGCAGGAGTGTTAACGGGCGGTCAGGGCTCGAATATGCTTGTTGTTTCTAATATAGACTAAAATACTTTTGGAGAAGAATTTTGAAGAGTTTAAAGAAGAATTTAAGGTCAATAATGCTGGCGGTGTTATTTTGTATAACATTGCCTTTAACCATGCTTTTTAGCGGTTGTGGTGCAACTGCGACTAACGGAGCAAACGCGGTTAACTTTGTAAGCGAAAAATATGACAGCAAGGGCAGGGCGATTTTTGAAGTTGACCTTGGAGTTCCGACAAAATTAAATTACAAAGTCAATCCTTCCACTTGGTCGGGTTATGCAGTAACTTATAACAATGATGCAACCGAGCGAAACAGACAGCGTTTTGTGCTTGAAGGTGATGGAGTAATCACCGTAACAAGAGCCGATTTTGAAGACCTTGATGTAGAAATAAATGTAAACGGACACAGCGATCACTGCCTTGTTACGCTAAAAAAATATCCGACAAAAGTTTATCCAAAATTCACAGAGGTTCAACTTGCAGCGCAAGGAATGTATACCATTGATGTTTTGGCGGAATTTGAGGGTGAAAACAACGTAAGACAGATTTTAGAAAGCGATTATAAGTTTAAGGTTGTCAGCAGTGACGAAACAAAGGTTCAAGTTCCAAACAGCGACAGGCTAACCATTTATGCGGTTTGCACCAATGAGGCAACGGCAAATGTAACGGTTTCGCTACTTGACCAAAGCGGAAAAGAAAAAACCAAGTTTGTTGTTAAAATAAATGTTATTCAAAGTGCGGGAAAGGCAGTTTTAAAGCTTGGCGGAGTCGATAAATTTATAAAAGAAGGCGAAACCATAACTTTGCAATCGTCAAGTTTGGAAACACAAAGTGGCGCTTATGTTATTAGCTATAATGTACTGTTTTTCAGTGATACAAACATTTTGCTTGAAAACAATATCGAAACTCTGTTTTCGTTCAGTGATAGCAGCATAGTTTCTGCTGATTATTCCGAAAACAAGATTTTGATTCAAATAAATGATATAACAAAAAACGATTACAGCTTTAATGTGTCACTTGTTACGAATTTAACGGATAGCAGTGGTAAACCGCTGAAATTGAGCTTTAAAATAGAAATTTTGGCTTAAAAGTATCAATATTTTCAAAAAAAATTTAAATTTGACCCAAAAATGGGTCATTTTTTTATGCAATTAATATTATATATAGAATGTGACTGTAAAAAACACGAATTTTCGACAAAAAAGCATAAAAAATATGCATTTTTTAGCCCAAAAACATCACTTTTTCGGCTTATGGTCTTGATTTTGCTTTTTAGTTATGATATAATATATATAACAGGTTACAAAAACAAAACTTTTTTGTAATCTGAATGCCGAAAATTTGGGCTTTTACAAAAAAATTATAATATTTTTTACGAAAGGTATTGACATTTAATTGCAAAAGTATTATAATAGTCTAAACTAAAAAAAGGGAGATGATAGAAATGAAAAAAAGAAATTTATTTTTATCTTTAGTTTGTAGCATTATTTTAACAGTGGCACTTGTAGCTGTCACAGTTGCCAGCGTATTTGCACCTGGCAAAACCAACACCGATAACGGTAATAACGGATCAAACATCACTGATCGTCCTGATCCAGAAAAACCATATCCAAGCAATGAAGAGAACGATGGTTCAGAAGAAAAGCCATACATTATCTATAACGCAGAAAGCTTTTTAAATCTTCTTGGAGAATTCGGAACAGAAGAAAAATATTTTGAATTAGACAGAGATATTGACTTTGCTGAAAACAACTTTGTAACACTTTTCCAAGACAAAGAATTCAACGGACACATCAATGGTAACGGTTTTGAACTTAAAAACATTTCAATTGATGTAACAACCTCAAATCTTAATAACTATATTGTTAAAGACGCAGACGAAAAATATGTTTCAAATGTTGCAGTATTCGGAAAAATCAATAACGCAGAAATTTCAGATATTGTTTATAACAATGTTAAAGTAGAAATTGCAAACGAAGTATATGATTATATTCGTGGTGGAGCATTCGTTGCAGACCATGAAGCAGCTTTCAAACAACTTACAATTGGAACTGTTGCAGCTATTGCAAACAATTCAACAATCAATGCAGAAGTAAAAGCAACTATCAACGCTGATGCATATTCAGTTTATGCAGAAAACTATGTTCAAGGCTATAACGCAGTAGGTGGTGTAGTAGGTGTAGCTAACAGAACAACAATCGACAACACAAAAACAACTGTTGAAGTTAATGTAAATGCCGGTGACCACTACTTTGTAGGCGGTGTTGCAGGATATGCTTATAACTCAACAATTTCAAACAACACAGTTAACCTTTATCTTGTATCAGAATATGACCAAGTACTTTATGTAGGTGGTGTTGCAGGTTATGTTCTTGGTTCAAATATTGAAAAAGATGTTATTAACATCACAGCAAACCAAATCGGTTCAAGCTTCAACACAAATGGTGTTAAAACTATTGAAGAATCAGCTTTCACAAAAATCGCTGGTATCGTAAATGTTATCAGAGCAGATAACGCAGACCAAAAAACAACAATCGACACAATTTCTGTAACAGCAAATGTTAACGCTGATGTTATCTATGCAGGTGCTGTATACGAAGTTAGAAATGCAGAATATTCAGCTGGAAAAATCACAACAGAAAGATATATCACAATCAAAGATGTAATTGTAGATTCAAATGTTAATGTTTTAAAAGCATTCGGTTTTGCAAAAAAACTTGTAGCAGCAACTGTTGACCTTAACAAATTTGCACTTGATGTTGCAAACCAATGTGCTTACAACATCAGACTTACAGGAAAAGTTTTGTTAAACAACAATGACGACACAACTGTTTCATCAATGTTTGTAACAAACATCATTGACCTTGACACAGGTGCAAAATACTTTGATGTAGTTGGTGGTTATAACACAGTAAGAGTTGTTATTTCTAACTCTATCTACGGAAAAGTTGAACTTGGCGAAATGGTAAGATTCTACACAGTAACCGTAGTTGATTAATCAGATAAAGAAAAGAAGCACATCGTTGCTTCTTTTTTGTTGCAGATTTTTTTAATAAATAATTATATTTCTTTTTTGGTTTGGCACTTTGTCAAGTTTTGTTTGACATAAAATATTAAATAATATATTATTTAAATTGTAATAATATTTAGTGGGGAAACAATGAAGAAAACTCTAAAACTAGTTGCAATCTTAATTTCTGTGCTAGTGGTGGTTATAGTTGGCGGTTTGTCAATTTATTTTGTTGCGCAAAATAATAAAACCTTTTATATCTATGACCTTAGAATTGTTGAACCGGTAAGCGGACAATATGATTTTGTTTATACCAATAGCGAACAAGAATATAAGTCAATAAAAAACAGAAGCGTCTATCTCAGAAGCAACAGTCAAAATAGATTTGAAATCGGCGTTTATGCAAATACCTCCAATGGAATGACAAATGTTTATCCAACCTCATCAAATGAAAATGTTGCAAAAATAGTTTATAGCAACAACTCGTGCTATGTTCAGTATCAAAAAGCGGGAAAGGCCACTATTTCCGTTTCAATCGGAACGGTTACCGACAGTTTTGAACTAACGGTTTATGATATAGTTGCCGACAGCTTTACTGTCTTTGATGACAATTATTACGGAGAATTTTCTTCATATTATCCAAACAAATTAATAGCATATTCAGACGGCTTGCAATATTCTTATAATTATGAGGCAAAGTCATCACAAGAATTAAATTCTTATGCGGTTAATAATGATATGCTGAGAGTTGTCAATGTTGATGAAAGCATAATCGAAAGTGCTACTATAAATCCAAAAAATCAAAAACTTTTAATCAAGTGTAAATCGGGCTTCACAAAAGATATAGACACCACCATAACTGTTCAGTCTTACACAATTTCGGAAAGCGGAAAAATCAAAGTTTTGGGCAGTCAAAATATCAGTATTCATATTGTTGCGCATACTCCTGAATTTTTGCAATTAGAGCTTTCAACAACTCCTGATTTTGAAGATAAATGTGTTTTTGTAGACACAATAAAAGTTGATGCCTCGGATTTTGACGAGGATCAAATCAAAAATCACCTTGAATCATATTTAGACTACAAAAAAACAGAACAAAACTTGGCTAATGCGGGCGAAAAGGCGGTTTATAACACATATTTTTCTCAAAAGGTGAATAAACTTTATTTAAGATTAAGAAAAGTCTATACCAATGGTGAGGTTGTTGTTCTTACTCCAAATGATGTCGAAAATCCATATATTTTGACTGCAAATTCAAGCAACTTAAAACTTTCTTCAAACAGCAATTATTATATTCTTACATTGTCAGAGTCAGACTTTGCTTCGGGAACATTCGATATAGATTTAAAGCTAAATAGCGAAAATTATCTTCAACATACATTTAAGTTTGAATATGTAAAGTTTGATAAAGAAAGTATAACAAAACTTTATGACTATAAAGACGGAGTTTTCACTTATAAATATTGGGACGAAAGAACTCATTTTGCTAATGAAATTTTTGACAGTGAAGGAAACATAATCGGTTTTGTGGGCATTGATACATCATCTTTTGAAAACGTTGAGGGTTAAAATATGACGCCGGACAGTTTTATTGAATATTATTACGGAACATATAAAACAATCGACCTGCATGGTTTAACAAAAGAAGACGCCAAAGCCACACTTATTTATGAGCTTGGCTTAGTTGATGCAAATATTGATTGTGTGGTAATAATTCATGGGTTTCATGGGGGCAATGTTCTAAAAAATTTGGTTAGAAAAGAGTTTAAGCATAGCCTTGTCAAAGATAAAGTGGTTTTAGATGCCGCAAGAACAATATTTTTGTTAAAAAAATTAAATTAATTTCAAAAAACTATGGAAATTTAATAAATAGTGTGTTATAATATCATTACTAAATAAAAAGGAAGGGAACTATGGAAATTTCTAAAAAGGCACTTATTGCCACATTTATAATTGACTTGTTGCTTGTTATAGTTGGAGTCGTATGCACAGTTGTGCTTGATTTCAGCATAGTTGCACTTGGCATCTTCCTTGCCGTTTCAGTTTTGATTTTAGTTTCATCTGTAATGGTTTGGCATTTTGCAAAGTCTGCAAATAAGCCGGAATAATAATTGCAAAACAAAGTTAAAAATTCCTCAAACATAAGTTTGAGGTTTTTTATTTTTTTTTGAATAATATTAATAATTTGGTCAAGCATTAATTAGAGGTATTATTATGGAAAAAAAGTCAGTTGCAGCAACCATTTTGGTTTTTTATATAACATTGGTCTTTGCGGTAATAGGTGTTTGTTTTTCGGTTTACAAATATCAAGAAACAAAAATAGAAATTACAACGGTTGCACTTGTTGCTCCCGCAAATATAGAACTTTATGAAGACGAAAAATTGCAAAAGAAAGCAGAACAGTTAAAGCTGTCTGATATGCAACTTGGGTTAAAACCTTCAACGGGTGAGCTTGACAGTGAAACTCAGATTCCTTCAACAATAACAAACGAAGGCACAAGTGAGGGCTATTATGCAGATGTTTTTGTAAAGACATCAACAAATTACAAAATTATTGTTAAGAACATAAAGATAGAAACAAAGCTTGACCAAATAGCTGCCAATGAAGAAAGAAAGAATATTTTTATTGCAATAAAAGATGTTGCAAATTCTACCAAATCGCTAAAAGAAGACCAAATAGAGCTTGCAAAATTTGAAAATGTTTCCGCTACGCAAAAGCTTACATTTTTAATCTGGCTGGGGTCGCTTTCGGGAGAAGAGCTAGAAGGTTCAAAAATCAGTTTCACGCTTGAATTTGTGGCAATTTAGTATGATTTAAACGGCTTTGCACATAATAAGCACATGAAGAATAAAACATTTATTCATGGTGCGGCAATTTTAATAATTTGCAATTTGATAGGAAAGGTCTTGGGTGCGATTTACCGCATACCGCTTGCAGGAATAGTGGGCGGTGTGGGCATGGGTGAATACCAATTGGCCTTTCCTTTATATTGTTTGATTTTAACAGTATCCACTTCGGGAATACCTGTTGCCATATCAAAATTGGTGGCAGAATTTAATACACAAAACAGATACAAAGACTCAAAACGCTTGCTTAGAATTTCACTTTTACTTCTGTCGGTAATTTCAATAATCGGTGCTGGACTTATTGTTGTGGGAGCAAAGCTGATTGCTGGTCTTCAAGGCAATCCAAACGCATATATCTGCTATTACGGCATTGCTCCTGCAATTGTCTTTGTGGGAGTTCTGTCCGTTTTAAGAGGCTATTTTCAGGGAAATTTGATTATGTTTCCCACAGCCGTTTCAAGTTTAATAGAGCAACTTTTTAAAATGATTTTTGGGCTTTTGTTTGCCACAAGGCTGGCGAGTTTCGGCGTAGAATATGCGGTTCTCGGAGCACTTGCGGGAATATCGCTCAGTGAGTTAATTGCGTGCTTATTTCTTTTGGTTTGTTATGTTGTTTATTCAAAAAAGAAAAAAATTTCGGGCGACGAAGAGGAATATTCAAGAAGATTTATCACAAAGCGATTATTTTCGCTCTCCGTGCCAATAACGCTTGGGGGACTGATTTCGCCGATAACTGCCATGGTAGATAGCTTGCTTGTTATAAATCTTTTGATGTTTACGGGTTTTGCAAGTTCTTCCGCAACAATGCTTTTGGGACTTCAATCAGGTGTGGTAGAGCCTCTTATTAATCTTCCCGTAGTAATTGCCGTATCTATATCAACGGCAATGCTTCCGAGCCTAAGTAGTCTTCAAGCAAAAGCAAAGTTAAACGCAGATGTTGCTGACGATAATTCAAATTTTCAAATAAAAAATTTAATAGAAAAGTCTTATCAAATAACACTCAGCATTTCGATTGCTTTTGCAATATGTTTTGTGATTTTCGGAAAGCAAATATTATCGTTTTTATATGGAAGAAGCTTTGATCCGCAAGAAATTAATATAGCCACAAAATTACTCTTTTTGGGAAGCATAAATGTTGTTTTGTTGTCGTTGGTTCAAGTTACTGCGGGGGCGCTTCAAGCACTCGGAAAGCCAAAACAACCCGTGATAGCACTTGCAATAGGTTGCGTTATAAAAATCGGGTTAGATGTTGCGCTAATTAGTATTCCTGCGGTTGGAATAATGGGTGCAGTAATTGCAGGCGGAGTATGTTATTTTGTTGTGCTTAGCATAAATTATAACAAGGTAAAAAAGCTTACGGGCGCAAAAATTTTAAACGACGATTATATGTATGTTTGTTTGCAAGAATGCTTTGTTTGTATGTTTGCATATTTCGGAAATGTTTTGCTGAAAAATGTTTTCAGTGAAATGGTTTCAATGTTTGTTGCGGGAGGAGTTGCCGTTGCTGTGCTTATGGTAACATATTATGTATTTTTTATGTCAAGAACTCAAAATATGCTTTCCCAAACAAATGTGCCTGATGTTAATGGTTAAAATTGTTGAAAAATTTATTGTTTAATGATAAAATAACAATATGAAAAATTTGCAAAAACCACTCAAAATAGGTAACGTTGTTTTGCCCTCAAATATAATTTTAGCCCCAATGGCGGGCTATACCGATTTGGCTTTTCGCCAAATGTGCTGTGAGTTTGGAGCGGGGCTTGTTTGTACGGAAATGGTAAGCAGTAAGGCACTTTCTTATAAAAACAAAAAAACAGAAGATTTGCTTTTGTCTTTGCCTCAAACAAAACCGTCAGCCGTTCAAATATTCGGTCATGAGCCAAAAATTATGGCAGAAGCTGTGCAAAATCCGCTTCTAGATAAGTTTGATATTATAGATATAAATATGGGTTGTCCGGCAACAAAAATCACAAAAAATGGTGATGGCTCGGCACTTTTAAAAAATTTTGATTTGGCAAAACAAATTATAAAGGCTTGTGTTGGTGCAACCGAAAAACCAATTACAGTTAAATTTAGAATAGGCTATAATGACGGCGAAGACATTGCAACAGAGTTTGCAAAAATGTGTGAAGAGGCAGGAGCTTCGGCAATAACCGTTCACGGCAGAACCACAAAACAAGGCTATTCTGGCAAGGCAAATTACGAGGCAATAAAAAGGGTAAAAGAAGCAGTTAATATTCCGGTTTTTGCAAACGGAGATTGCAAAAGCAAAGAGGATTATTTTAACATAATAAGGCAAACAAATGCCGACGGAGTTATGATAGGCAGGGGAGCACTTGGCTGTCCCGAAATCTTTGCGGAATTATCAGCCAAAGAGATATCAAGCATAGACAAGTTTTCCCAAATAAAATATCACTATGAAACTTTGTTAAAATTTTATTCGGAAAAATTAGTTGTTATGAACATGCGTGCGCATTTGGCATATTATCTTAAAGGCAAATACAAAAACAGTCAAACCTTGCTAAATCTTTTAAAATGCACCACTTATGCTGATGTGCTGGCGATTTTAAATGATTTTTTTACACAAACGCCCAAAATATAAGTTGTTATTATTTGACAACTTATATTTTTTTTGATTATAATGATTATGTGTAATATTATAATTACATATATATATTAAGTAAATAAGTATTAAGGAGTCTTTATGAAAAAGAAAACTTTTAAAGATATTGATGTAGCTGGCAAAAAGGTTTTTGCCAGAGTTGATTTTAATGTTCCGCAAGATGAAAACGGAAAAATTTCTGACGACACAAGAATTCGTGCCGCTCTTCCAACAATTAATTATTTGGTAAAACAAAATGCAAAGGTAATTTTGTGTTCGCACTTCGGCAGACCAAAGGGAGTGTTTAATGAAAAATATTCTCTTAAAGTTGTGGCAGAAAGATTATCAGAACTTTTGAATATAAAAGTAAAAATGGCAAGCGATGTTATTGGCCCAAGCGCAAAAGCCCTTGTAAGCGAAATGAAAGAGGGCGAAATTGTTTTGCTTGAAAATGTAAGATTTCATGCAGAAGAAGAGGCTAATGACGAAAGGTTTGCTAAGGAGCTTGCAAGCCTTGCAGACGTTTATGTTAATGACGCATTCGGTGCAGCTCACAGAGCTCATGCTTCAACTGCGGGCATTGCAAAATATCTTCCTGCTGTTGCAGGCTTTTTGATGGATAGTGAGATTATGGCATTGTCAAACGCAACAAATAATGCAGAAAAGCCTCTTGTTGTAATTTTGGGCGGTGCAAAAGTTTCAGACAAAATCAATGTTATTTCAAAACTTATGGCTGAGGCAAACACTCTTTTAATCGGCGGAGCGATGGCAAACACATTCCTCGCCGCAAAGGGTTATGATATTGGTTTTTCAAAATATGAAGAAGACAGACTTGATGTTGCAAAAAGTCTTATGGAGCAAGCCGAAACTCTTAATGTAAATTTGGTTTTACCCGTAGATGTTGCTTGCGGAAGTGAATTTTCACCATCGGCAAAGTGCAAAAACTTTGCTTCAAACAAAATCGCAAGTGATTATCAAGCAATGGATATCGGCAAAAAAACCCGCAAGATTTTTGCAAAAGAAATCAGTAAGGCAAAAACAATCATTTGGAACGGACCAATGGGCGTTTTTGAGTTCAAAAAATTCCGTAAGGGCACACTTTCGGTTGCAAAGGCAGTTGCAAAAAGCGGAGCGGTAAGCATTGTGGGCGGTGGCGACAGTGTTGCGGCAATTCAAGAACTCGGTTTTGCAAACAAAGTAACACATCTTTCTACGGGCGGCGGAGCAACCCTCAAATTTTTGGAAGGAGCAACTCTTCCGGGTGTTGCAATGCTTGAAGACAAAGACAGCGAAACAAAAAAGGTAAAAACCCCTGATTTTTCCGCTATTGACAAAAAAACGACCGAAAAACCGGTTGTAAAGGCAAAAGCCACAACAAAAAAATCGGCTGTAAAAAAAGAAACCGCTTCTAGTGCTCCAAAAGCTTCTGCTGTCTCAAAAACAGCAAAACCGGCATCAAAAACGGTTAGTTCAAAAGCACCAAAGACCATAGCTTCAAAAACAACCGAAAGCAAAACAACTTCAAAAACCAATAAAAAGTAATGTTTTTGCTAAAATTAAAAGTAGGTGATATATGAGTAAACTTATTGTTGCAAATTGGAAAATGAATAACAGTTTTGCAGACATTCAAGATTATGTAAAAGAACTAAGAAGGCAAGTTAAGGGCGACGGAAACATTGTTGTTTGTGTTCCGTCGGTAATGTTAAAAGATTTCAGCACATCTGCGAGGGGAATTGCCCAAGCCGGTGCTCAAAATTGTCATTATGCCGAAAAAGGAGCTTTTACGGGCGAAGTTTCTGCAAAAATGGTTAAAGATGCAGGTGCAACTTATGTTCTTGTCGGTCACAGCGAAAGGCGTGAAAATTTCAACGAAAAAAACGAATTTTTAAACAAAAAATTAAATTCCGCACTCTCTTGTGGCTTAAAAGTAATATTTTGTGTGGGCGAAAAGCTTGAAGAAAAAACAAAATACAAATCTGTGCTAAAAAAGCAAATTATTGAGGGCTTTGCTCATGTAAAAGACTTTGCGAACATCATTGTTGCTTATGAGCCTGTTTGGGCTATTGGAACGGGAATGGTTGCCACAGATTTAGACATTGAGCGTGCTCATAAGTTTATAAAAAGCGTTGTAAAAGAATATTTCGGTGCGGTAGTGCCTGTTCTTTACGGCGGAAGTGTAAAGCCTTCTAATGCCAAAGAAATTTTGGCAAATCCTGAGGTTGACGGCGTATTAGTGGGCGGTGCAAGCTTAAATGCATCTGATTTTGCATCAATTATTTTAAGCAGATAACAAACTTAACAAAAAGGAAAAATAATGCTTTCAAATCTATGTTCAATATGCTTAATGTTAGCTCAAAATGAAGCGGAAAAACGAATGACCAAAATAGGTTTAGCGTTTTTTGCCGTATTTATTTTTATGCTGATTTTAGATACAGTTGTAAAAAACAAAATAGTGCCTAAGGGCAAGCCAATGCAATATTTTCTTATTTTTATGTTTATTGCGACAATTGTTGCGCTTGTGCTTTTGCTAATTTATTATAAATAACTTGAATTTTACATTAAGATATGATATAATCACAATGTTGGAGGAAAATATGTTGAATTTTGCGAGTTTAATTTGTGCAGACGAAAATGCCGAGGTTGCACCTTGGATAGCAAATTCGTTTCCGGTAGCAAAAATTGTTATACTATGTGTGCTTTGCGTGCTTGCAATAGCAATGATAGTTTTGGTTATTATGCAAAAAAGCAGTTCAAACGGTGTTTCTGCGATTTCAGGTCAAACAGATACCTTTTATAACAGAAACAAGGGCGCAACTCTTCAAGGAAAAATCAAAATTTTAACAATAATAGATGCTGTTTTAATTTTGGTGCTTTGCATAATCTTCTTTGTGTTAAACACAATTTTCAGAGGAACAATCTAAATTAATAAAAAGGCATAACAAAATGTTATGCTTTTTTTATTTGCAAAAATTTAAAAACTGCCAAATAATATCAGAATTGTATAATTTTATCAAACTTTGCAAAAAATAAATGTAAAGGAGAGGTAGTTATGATTATTGCAAATATTGTTGCACTTAGCATACTGATCTTAGGTTCGCTCAATTGGCTGTGTGTAGGAGTTTTTTCTTGGAACTTCTTGGCATGGGTATTTGGTGTTGGCGTTTTCGTAAGAATTTTGTATGCCTTAGTCGGACTTGCTGGCATTTGGATGCTTATCATGCTTATTGTCAGAAGAACAAAACTATTTTCAAAAGACGAAACTGTTAAAACAAGACAACATCAAAATTAATCAAAATAAAGATAGCATATTTGCTATCTTTTCTTTTTTTGCTTTGACTTATATCGCAAATAAAGTATATACTAATAAATATAGGAGATAACATGAAAGAATATACTTGGAAACTAAGCGATATGTATGATTCAAACGAAAGTTTTTTAAAAGACTTTGAAATTGCAAAAGAGGGAATAAAGGTTCTTGAAAGTTATAAGGGCAAATTAAACAAAAAAGACAAGTCCCAAATATTGTCTTATTTAAAACAAGATAACAAGGTTTCTATTTTGCTTGAAAAACTTGCAGTCTATGCATATTGCAAAAATGACGATAATGGCAAAGACGAAACCAACATAAAAAATTATCAAATGTTAAACGACTTTTCCGCAACTGTTGGTGAAAGACTTGCGTTTGTCAAAACAGAGCTTTCAGAACTAGATGACGAGTTTTTGAATGAGTTGTGCAAAGATGCCGATTTTGCAGACTATGACCTAATTTTTAAGGATATAATAAAAGATAAGCCTCACACTTTGTCTGAAAAAGAAGAGGCTCAAATGGCAAGTGTTTCGGCAACTCAAAATAGTGATGATGTTTATTCGGTTTTAACCGATATAGAAATGAGCCACGGAACATATATTGACGAAAATGGAAAAGAAATAAAACTTACCACAGGTAATATAAACAGTTTAATGAAAAATCCAAATCAAAAAGAGCGTTTAAAAGTTCAAGAGACCTATCTTTACGAATATCAAAAACTTAATTTAACATTGTCAAATCTGTATTTGTCGCATATAAAATATATGAACTTTTTAGCCAAAACTTATCACCATAAGTCTGTTTTGGATATGCTTACATTTAATGAAGATGTTACTCCGGAAATCATGCTTAAAAACATAGAAAATGTTAGTGCAAAAAGCAATTTGTTGCAAAAATATTTTGATTTAAAAAAAGATATTTTAAAGCTTGAAACATTTTATACCTCAGATATTTCGGCAGATATAATAACAGACAAAAGCATAAAAAATATTCCTTTTGAAGAGGCAGTATCAGACATAAAGCACGCAATTTCGGTGCTTGGCAACGATTATGCCGAAAAGTTTGAAGAAGCGGTAAAGCTTGGCTGGATAGACGCTTTTCCAAGGGACAACAAAGCCAGCGGGGGCTACACAATCAGTGCATATTCCGTTCACCCATACATTCTTTTAAATTATGACGGAACAGCTTATTGGAAGTCGGCAATAGCTCATGAGTTTGGGCACGCAATGCATTCGTATTACAGTGCAAAATCCCAGCCATACGAAAAGCATGATTACACAATTTTTGTTGCGGAAGTTGCGTCACTTACAAATGAACTTCTTTTAGAGCATTATATGTTGGCTAAAACATCAGACAAAAATCAAAAAATGCAACTGCTGTCAGATTTCTTGCAACTGTTTTATTTAAATGTTTTTAATTCAAGTATGCTGGCCGAGTTTGAACTTTTTGTGCATGAGTCTTTGTCAAACGGAAAAACTTTAACGGGAAACGAACTTAACAAAAAGTATGCCGATTTGTGCAAAAAATATTTTGGAAACAGTGTAACCTTAGCCAAACATTTTGAGGTTGATTGGAGCAGAAAATCACATATTTTTTCGGACTATTATCTGTATAAATATTCAACAGGCTTAATTTCCGCTTGTTGCATTGCTCAAAAAATTATAAACGACAAATCGGGTGAATATATAAAAAAATACAAAGAGTTTTTGTGTATCGGAGGTTCGCTTTCACCAATTGAGTCGTTAAGGGTGGCGGAAGTCGATATTCTCAGCACTCAGCCTTATGAATTTGCGTTTGAAATGTTTGACTCATTTACAAATAAATTAAAAGAATTGGCATTGGAGGAAAAATGATAATAACAATTGCGGGAAAGCCGTTTAGTGGCAAAAGCGAAGTTGCAAAATATCTTTCAATATACCACGGGTTTACACCATTTTACGGCGGAAAAATGTTTAGGGAAGAGGCAACAAGAAGAGGGCTTGACATTTTGGAATTAAACAGACTTAAAGACACAAGCATTGATAATTATGTAGACAAACAAATTGAAGAAATAGGAAAAAAAGATTCCGACAAAGATATAGTTATCGACAGCAGAACCGCATGGCATTTTATTCCACATTCATTCAAAGTGTTTTTAGATGTAGACGAAGATATTCAGATTTCAAGAATGTTGCTGTCAAAGCGTAATGATGAAAAAACCGATCTTTCAATTGAGCAGGCAAGAGAATCCGTAACAGAGCGCTGGAATTTAGAAAATGAAAGATACATGGCATTTTATGGCTTTGATAACAATGACAAAAATGCGTTTGATTTTGTGCTTAATAATTCAAGGCTAACTTTGGAAGAAACTGCGGAAGAAGTTTATAACGCATACAAAAAATTTGAAGCCAATCACAAAAAGTAGTGTTAATAACACTGCTTTTTTGTTTTCAAGATTAAAATCAAAACAAAAGATAATGATTATATTTGACCTTATTGCAAAAATTATCTATAATAAAATTGCGTAATAAGTTATAGGAGAATTTTATGAGTAAATTTATAATTTTAACCGGCGGATTTGTTTCAAGTGTCGGCAAGGGAACCACTGCGGCGGCGCTAGCAAGGCTTCTTAAAAACAGAGGCTTAAAAGTTAATATTCAAAAAATAAATCCATATTTAAATGTAGACCCGGGAACAATGAGCCCATATCAACACGGCGAAGTTTTTGTAACAGACGACGGAAGCGAAACCGATCTTGATGTCGGAATTTTTGAGCGTTTTTTAGATGTTGACCTTTCGGGGAATAATGATATTTCCGTTGGAAAGATTTTTACTACGGTAATAAACAAAGAACGACTTGGAAAATATGTGGGAGCAACGGTTCAAACATTACCTCATGTTTCAAGCGAAATCAAGTCAGAAATTTTATCGCTGGGTGGCGAAGAATATGATGTTGTTATTTGCGTTGTGGGTGGAACATCAAATGACTATGAACAAGGCATAATTTTGCAAGCCATTCGTTTGCTTCAAAATGAAATAGGCAGCAACAATGTTTTTGTCGCTCATGTGGGCATGACTCCAAAACTTGAAATCACGGGCGAGTTAAAGGTAGAAATTTTGCAATCTTCCATTCAAAAGCTAAACAGCCTTGGAATAGTTCCTGATGCTCTTGTTTGCAGAACTGTGGGCGGAATAGAAATGAATGTTGATGCAAAAAAGCGTATTGCAAGGCGTTGTTATATGCCAACCGAAAAACAAATTATTCATGTTTCTAATTTAGACACTGTTTATGAACTTCCAATACGCCTTCAAAGTGAAGGACTTGACGAACTTATATTAAAAAAGTTTAATTTGAATTTTCCTTCTGCCGACCTTAATTCGTGGAAGTTTATGGCTCAAAATTTCAAAGAAGATTATCCTGTTGCAAAATTCGTTATTGTTGGAAAGTATACAAAAGTTCCAAGCGCATATATGTCAATTCATGAAGCAATTTCACACGCCTGCACATATAACAGAATAAAACCGGTAATAGAGCAGGTTGATGCCGAAGATATTCAAGAACTTGGACCGGAAAAGTTTTTGCGTGGCGCAAAGGCGATTATTATTCCGCCGGGCTGGGGAAGCCGTGGTTTCAAAGGCATGCTTTTGGCAATAAAGTTTGCAAGAGAAAATAAAATTCCATATCTAGGAATTGGCTTTGGAATGCAACTTGCAGTTATAGAATTTGCAAGAAATGTGTTAAACCATGATGCAAACTCGTCAGAAATCGACCCAAACACAGAATATCCGGTAGTTGATATTATGGAAGAGCAAAAAAAGATTGCAATGCACGGCAAAACCATGAGGCTTGGATTGTTTGATATTGCACTTGATCCAAATTCGGTTTCCGCAAAACTTTATGGAAGCGAGCTTGTTTCCGAAAGACACAGAAACAGATATGAATTCAACTCAAAATATTATGAAGAGTTTGAAAAGAATGGAATGTTGCTAGCCGGCATGAATCCGGAAACAAAATTAATAGAACTTGTTGAGTTAAAAGACCACCCATTCTTTATTTCAACAATTTATCAGCCTGAGCTAAAATCAAGACCAAACAAACCGCACCCATTATTTTTGGGACTTGCTAATGCTGCAAAGAGTGTAAGAGTTTAGTTTAACGGCGAAAATCACATATCTAACTTCAAAAATAAAAAAATCATTAGACAGTCATGTACCATTTGTACAATCCTGCCTAATGGTTTTTTGTTTTTTTGTTATATACGCAATTTTCGCCGTTAAACGGCTACATGCCAAACAAAAATAAAAGCCCACTATTCCACATATCTAATTTCAAACATAAAAAATTTATTAGACAGTCATGTACCATTTGTACAATCCTGCCTAATGGTTTTTTCTTTTTTTGTTATATACGCAATTTTCGCCGTTAAACGGCTACATGCCAAACAAAAATAAAAGCCCACTATTCCACATATCTAATTTCAAACATAAAAAATTTATTAGACAGTCATGTACCATTTGTACAATCCTGCCTAATGGTTTTTTCTTTTTTTGATATACACGCAACTTTTGGCTTTAAAAGGAAGTTTGCCAAACAAAACTATTATCTTGAAATATGCAAAGATAAAAGGGAAGAGGGTCAAATTTAAGACTTAAAATATTGTTTGCAAACAAAATCGCCAAGCAAAATTTTATGCTTGGCGGTTTTTTATCAAAAGTTTTTTATACTCGTTTAATTGCAATAATATGAACTCTGTTCATATCTGCTGTACTTGCAACAGGCGCAAAGTTGGCATCAGTGGTTATCAAATATCTGTATCCAGATTTTCTTATTTCTTCCAAAATTTGCTCGTTTTCAAAATAATATTCAGCTTCAACATTTTCAGAGCGTTTATATTTGTTTTCATAGTCATTAAAAGAATATTCTTGGTCCATAACACTTGTATTTTCGTCTTTTTTATTATTCAAGTTAAGATAATAAATATGAGATATTGTGGTTTTAGACTTTCCGTCAGAAACTACATTTCTGATATAATCAAGCTTTTCATTTTCGTCAAAGGTAACTTCGTTCCAATATTGAAGCTTTCTTTTTGTATAAAAGTCAAAAATAAAGATGCCACCATTGTTAAGATGTTTAAATGCTTTTCTGAAAAGCTCGCCCCAATCTTCAAGGGTAGGCAAGAAGTTAATAACATCATGGTTGCAAGAAATCAAGTCAAACTTTCCAAGAAAATCAAAGTCCAAAATATCTTTGGCTTTAAAAAACTCAATATCAGGATAATTTTTTTTGTTAAACTCAACATAGCTGTCCAAAATTTCAGTTCCGGTACATTCCTTTCCAAAAGCTTTCATTTCTTGCAAAAAGTTAGCCGAACCGCAACAAATATCAAGCACCGATTTAATTTTAAGCCCTTGGTTATTGGCAAAGTTCAAAGTCTTTTTGGCAATAGAAGCAGAGTAACTGCCTTGGTTGTCGCTCCAAGCTTTTGCATAAGACATATTAACAACATTTCCTTCCATAAAAAATCCTCCTATTTTTTAAGAGCCAAAATATGCACTCTTTCGGCATTGTCAATATCGGTAATCGGCATAAAGTTGCTGTCGACGGTTAAAATTGTTTTAAAGCCCGTGCTCTTTAAGGCATTTAATATATCAGTACTTTCGTAACAACTTTCAACAACGATGTTTTTGGTTTTAACCATATAGTCTTGATAATTAATGTAATAAGTATAGTTAATAACGGTTTTGTCATAAATTCCTGACTTAACGCTCATAAGGCAATCAAGCCAATGCGAAGAGGTGAATGTGGTTTCTGACCAATCTTTAAGTTTGTTTTTTGTATAAAAGTCAAACATAAAGATACCTTTTCCTTCAAGATGTTTATAAGCATTTTTAAAAAGAGCTTTCCACTCGTCAAAAGTTTCAAGATAGTTTATCATGTCGTGGTTGCAGGTAATAAGGTCATATTTGCCCTTACAGTTTATATCATAAATGTTTTGTGATAAATAAAAATTAATATCTGAATACTTTTCTTTTGAATAGTCAATCATGCTTTGGTCAATTTCTGTTCCAGAGCAATTTATTCCCGAAGAAAGAAGCACAGACAAAAAATTAGATGTTCCGCAACAAATATCAAGCGCGGATTTTATATTTTTTTTGTTATCACGAGCATATTGCAAAATATTATCAGCCAAATCCTTAGAAAAGCTGCCTTGGTTGTTGTCCCAAGCCTTTGCAAAATCAAGGTCTATTTTTTCAGATTCCATAATCCCTCCGATGTATTACTGATTTAATTATATCATAGTAAAATATTATTTAAAAACATTTTTTAAATTGTTTTATTTTATTTGTAATTTTTTTATAAAAATATATACTAAAAATATGAGAAAAATTTTACATATAGACTTAAACAGTTTTTATGCAAGTGTAGAATGCCTGCTAGACGACAGCATATCAAATCTGCCTGTTGCGGTTTCGGGAGCGGTATCAGAAAGGCATGGGGTGGTTTTGGCAAAAAATCAACTTGCAAAAAAGTACGGAATAACCACAGGCATGACGGTTTATGAGGCAAAAAAGCGTGCCCCCGACCTTGTGGTAAAAGAGGCTCACTTTGATTTGTATATAAAATATTCAAAGGCGGTAAAAGCGCTGTTTAACGAATACACAGACTATGTTGAAAGCTTTGGAATTGACGAAGCGTGGCTCGATATAACTAGCTCAAAAAGGCACGGGGGCGACGAACTTAAAATTGCGGAAGAAATAAGGCAACGCGTTAAGTCTGAAATCGGCTTAACCGTTTCAATAGGTGTCAGCTTTAACAAGGTGTTTGCCAAACTTGGCAGTGATATGAAAAAGCCCGACGCCATCACGGTTATAAAATATGATAATTTCAAAAATTTGGTTTGGAATTTGCCGGTAGAAAATCTGTTGTATGTAGGAAGGGCAACTAAGCAAAAACTAAACAAACTCACGGTAAAAACAATTGGCGACTTGGCACGAATGAATGAAAAGATTTTAACCGAGCATCTTGGCAAGTGGGGAGCGGTAATTCACAGTTACGCTCTCGGCAAAGATACAAGCGAGGTAAAAAGATATACCGACAAAGACGAATACAAATCAATAGGCAACAGTTTAACCTTTTACAGAGATTTAGAAAATGATTTAGATGTTGAAACACTTATAATTATTTTGTCTGAAAGTGTGTGTGCAAGAATGAAGGAGTACGGCTTTAAGTATGCCAGAACAGTAACACTCACAGTAACAAACAATTTGCTGTTTTCTTTCACAAGAATGACCAAACTTCCAAGACCCTCAAATTTGTCTTCGCTTGTTTCAAAAACGGCTATGAAACTTTTTAAAGATAATTTTGATTGGCAAACAAAAGTTAGGGGATTGGGAGTGAGCGTAAGTGACTTTACCAATGCCGAACAACTTGAAATTGGTGATACCTTAGAAAAAGATTTAAAGCAAGAAAAATTGGAGGACACAATAAACAAACTTCGTCAAAGGTTTGGGCATAGTGCGGTTAATAAAGCAGTGGTTCTCCGTGACGAAAAGTTCGTGGAACTAGATATAAAAGACGGTCACAGTTTAAGTTCGCTTTCAAAAATAAATAAAAGTTAATTTTAAAAAAAAAGAGGTGTTATGTTAAACATAACACCTTATTTTTTGGGAATTTACAACACTTTTTATGCTTTGATTATTCTATTAGTTTAATAAAGATTTTCACTTTATATTACCAAAATCAAGTTAAATATTTTTAAGTTTAAAACAAATAAGCAGCAAGATTTTATATATTGTTTTTTGAGTAAAAATGGTTGATGTAAATTTCGATTGATATATTCTGGTTGCAAAATTATTTGTAATAAAATGATTGATAAATTTATTTAATCAACCTCCACAAACCAAAAATAATTATCCAGCCACAAATATTTTTCTTTTCCGCAAATTGTGCAAGTATATCTTATTCCCATTCCGCCACCCTTTGTGCTGGCAGCTTTTCTTATGTCCGTAACTTTGTCTATTTCAAAAGTTCTTCCGTCAGACCAAATAACAGATAGGGGAACAACTTGCCCCGAGCTATTCATTATTGCAACAACCGAAATATTTCTTCGCATATAATTAGTATTTGCAAAAATAAAAATTTAACTCAAAAAGCAAAATTGGAATTTTTAATTAATTAAAAAAAACTCTAAAATCTTGTCAGGGGTTTGTGACAAACAGGTATCAAATTTGTTATACTGAAAGTGTAACGAAGAGGGGTAGTTAAAGGAGGGGGAAGCAAAACCGCTTTTTTGCCCCAAAAACTTAATTTGCAATAAAAAAAACCATGCATTTATTTTACATGGTTTTTATTTTTTTATTAAAGTTTTTCACCACATTCAGGGCAGAATTTTGCTTTTCCCGAAATTTCGGCTCCGCATTTTGGGCATTTGCCTTTAACTGCGAGCTTTCCGCCACATTCAATGCAAAACTTTGCATTTTTCGGATTGGCAGCACCGCAAGAAGGGCAGAACTTTCCGTTGGTTTTTGGTTCTTCGTCAGACTTGGCTGATTTGATAGACTCTTTCATAATTTCGCCGAGTGCAACGCCTGCTCCCACTTGGGCTCCAAGACCGCTGACTCCCGGGTTTTTGGCTGCATCACGCATAGCTTTTGCAGATTGGTATTTCATAAATGTGTCCATTTTATCTGAAAGCACACCCATGCTTGATCTTGTGTCAATGGCTTTTTCAACTTCTTCTGGGAAAGAAATGTTTTCGATAACAAGTTTTGTAAGTTTAAGTCCAAGGTTAGAGAATTCGGTTGCAAGAGTTTCAGTTGCTACCTTAGAAAATTCTAAAAGGTTGCTAGCAAGATCAAGTGCAGAAATTTTTGATTCTGCAATTGTATCTGATATTGAAGAAACAATAATACTTTTTAAATAAGAAGAAATATCGTCTGTTGTAAAGGTAGAGTTTGTTCCAAAAAGTTCTTTAAGAAACAGTGCCGCATCTTCCACTCTAAAAGCGTAGTTGCCATAGCCTCTTATTCTGATTGTTCCAAAATCTTTGTCACGCATTGTGATAGGATTGCTTGTGCCCCATCTTTGATTTGTGAAGATTTTTGTGTTTACAAAATAAACATCAGCGTAAAATGGTGACTTAAAACCATATGGCCAGCTAAGAAGTTGTGTAAGGATAGGGAGGTTGCTGGTTTGAAGTGTGTACATTCCCGGTTTAAAGACATCTGCAATTTTGCCTTTGTTTAAAAATACTGCAACTTGTGATTCGCGAACGGTAAGTTTTGAGCCATATTGAATTTGTCTGCCGTCCATTGGATATTTGTAGACCATTGTATCAGTCGAGTTGTCTACCCATTCTAGTGATTTTAACATGTTTGTTTTAAAAAAGCCCATGATGTGCCCTCCATTATTAATTACTTTTATTATATATGTACAAAATTAATTTAGCAAATATTTTGTCGTAATTTTTTGTTTGTATATAAAAAAATATGTGATATAATTACTTTGCGTAACAAAATTTGATAATATTTAGGTATCTTATGAAAAATTTAACGGATAGTAAAGAAGCAAAAGATGTTGATTTTGAAAGTTTATCAATTTCTGTTTCAAAAGAAAATAAAGGTGAAGGTGTTGAAGTTTTAACAAACACATCTCTTGCAAACGACAGCACGGTCAGTGCTCGTGGTGAAGAAAACGGTTTTCCAAAAAAGAAAAAACTTTCAAGAACAAACTATGCAACTCTTTTTACTCACGCAATAAACAATGTTGCAAGTGTTTTTGTAAGCACATTTTTGGTTTCTTATATATACAAAATAACAAATAACTATGTTTTTAATATCGGTTTGTTTTATTTAATGAACTATCTTGTAATGGGCATAGTATATTTTTTGGCTTCGTTTATAGTTGACCGAACAAATAGAGTAATAGTTTATAAATTTGCTCTTGTTATAAGAGGGCTATTTATGCTTTGCGTAGTTTTGGTGGGTGAGAATTTGGCGCAATATGTTATTCTTGCCGGAATGTTGCACGGGTTTTCGGAGGGTTGCTATTGGTCAAGTTATAATGTTCTTAAAAATGAACTTGTTCCGAATAAAATAGTAAAAACCTATTCAACTCTTCAACAATTTGTGGAAAAATTTGTAAGTGTTGTTGTTCCGATAGTTTTGGGAAAAATGATAGACGCCAACTCGTTTAAACTTACAGCAATAATTGTTATGTGTGTTGTTGTGGTTCAAATTATTATATCATTTTTAATAAAATCAAAAAGACCCGAAAACTCTTCGTTCAACTTAAAAGAATTTTTTGCCGATGTAAAAGCTTTGGGCGATAGGTCAAAACCGATCAAGCTTATTTTTGTGGCATCATTTATATATGGTTTGATTTCGATTTTGTCTTTGCTTAACACCGTAATGATAATGCTAAGTTTTAATTCAGACTTTTCGCTCGGCATTTTTACAAGTGTATTTTCACTTTGTGCTCTTATTCTTATTTTAATATTAAACAAACTTACAAAACCAAAAAAGCACACTGCATTCAATATCATTGCCGCCGTGCTTTGTCCAATAGGCGCATTTTTGGCTATATTTTACACAAACCAAATTTTTATTGCGATTTACAGTTTTATATTTACTGTGTTTTCGGTGGTTCATTCATACTTTTTTGATGTTTACAGAAATGTTATACTCAAAAAATACGGGCTGTATCACGATATTGCAGAGTTTCAATGCATGATAGAAATTATGTTGGCTTTTGCCCGTGTATTTTCTTTCGGAATAATGGTAATAGCCGGTGCGGTTGGTGTGATTTATGGGGCTGTGGGCTTGCTTGTTGCAACAAAAATTCTTCTTGGAGTTGTGATTTTTTCGGTGACGGCACTTAATATTTTGCTTTTGATAATAGAAAAACAGCTTGTAAAGTTTGAAGTAATAAAATGATGCAAAATGTCAAAAATTATAATTGTAATAAAATGCTTTGCTAAAATGTTTAAATATGTTAAAATTAAAGAGGCTTAAAAGCCAATTCGGAGGAAAATATGGATTTAATAGAAAATCAACAGAAAGAATTATTGGAAAGTAAATCAAAAGTAACCAAAGCCATGATTTTGGCGGGTGGTCTTGGAACTAGATTTTTGCCTGCAACCCTTGCAGTTGCAAAAGAACTTGTTACTGTTGGCAACAAACCTATTTTAATGCATCATCTTGAAGACCTTTCAAAAGCGGGAATAACAGATGTTCTTATTGTTGGCAACAAATTAAAAGAAGAAAGCTTTAAAAACTTTATCAATCCACCAAAAGAATATATCGACCAAATCGAAGCAGGCGGAAAGATGGGGCTTCTTGCTGAGTTTAACGAACTTATGAGCAAACTTAAAATAACCTATATCAACCAAGATGACAAAACTCAAACCATAAACGGAAAAGTTTTTGAAAACGAACTTTATGACCAAAAAGGTTCGTCTATTGCAATTTATGCGGGAAAAAATTGGGCAGGAGAAGATCCTTTCTTTGTTGTTAACGGCGACGATATGCTTATTTATGATAATGAAAAAAGCGTAACCCAAGAATTGATTGACATATTTAATGCAACCGGCGACTATGTTATGAGCGGAAGAGAGGTTGACAGAGATTTAATTTACAAATATTCTTGCATGGAAATCGGTGAAAATGTTGGAAGCAACGGCTTTAAAATGAAAAGCATTGTTGAAAAGCCTGCCAAGGGCACCGAAACAAGCAATATTATGGGCTTTGCAAGATACATCTACACAAGCGATGTTTTTGAAAGAATCAAACAAAGCAAAGCAAGACTTAATGGTGAATATTGCATAGTTGATGTTTTTGCAGATGTTGCAAAAGAGGGCAGAGCTTCTGCTTGTTTGTTTGACGGAAACTACTTTGATTGCGGTTCTATTTCGGGCTATGCATTGGCAAATCTTTATGTTGCTCTTAAAGATGAAAGTGCAACAAATATTGTAAGAGAGGGTGCAGAAGACCTTCTTGACAAGTTTATTGATTAAGAGATTTGGTACAATTTGTACTATAATGAATAATTTTTTTGAAAATAGTTAAATTCGTTTGCTATTTTATTGGAAGTATTATAGAATGTAATTGTCTACAAAAGTAGGCTAAACTTAAATTTCAAGGAGCAGAATATGAAAATTTCAGATGTAAGAGTGAGAATTGTTAAAACAGATAAGAGCAAAATCAAAGCTAGCGCTTCAATCACAATTGATGATTGCTTTGTTGTTCATGACATCAAAGTTATTGAAGGCAACGAAGGCTACTTTATTGCTATGCCAAGCAGAAAAACTCCTGATGGCGAATTCAAAGATATCGTTCATCCACTCAACACAGAAACCAGAGAAATGATTAAAGATATCGTTTTAAAGGCATTTGAAGAAGCAAAAGAAAACTCTACTGAAGAGTAATATCTCTACTCTTTTTATAGTTAGATTATGATGCTTTACAAAAATTAAGTCATGGCTGATTGGTCATGACTTTTTTGTTTGAAAATTTATAAAAATTATAAAAAATTATTAAAAATATTTTGCATTTTTTATTTATAAATAATATAATAAATTTATTAAACATAGTATTAAAGTATGAAGAAATTTTATCAAAACACCCCCGAAGAACTTTATGAAATTTTAGAAACCACTAGTGATGGTTTAACTTCTGAGGAAGCAGAAAAAAGGTTAAAAGAACAAGGCGAAAATGTTTTAAAGCAAAAAAAGAAAAAGAGTGCTTTTTCTATATTTTTAAGTCAGTTTAAAAATATTATGGTGCTTTTGCTTATTTTGGTCGGAATAGTTTCGCTTGTTTACGCAATTGTTAATCATGAAAGCGTTGTTGAGTCGATAGTAATTTTTTGCTGTGTTATTATCAACACTTTAATGGGCTTTTTTCAAGAACTGAAAGGCGAAAATGCTTTGGAATCTTTAAAAACGCTTACTGCTTCGTCGGTAAAGGTTCAAAGAGATAAAAAGTGGCAGGTTGTTGATACGGCTAAGCTTGTTGTGGGTGATGTTATTTCGCTTGAAGCGGGTGACAAAGTTCCTGCGGATTGCAGAATTATTTCTTGCGTTAATCTAAAAGCAGACGAATCTATTTTAACGGGCGAAAGTTTGGCTGTTGACAAGGACGAAGATGTTATTTCAAAAGATGTGCTTTTGCAAGAAAGATTTAATATGATTTATTCGGGTACTTGCATTTCAAACGGGCACTTAGAGGCAGTTGTTGTTGCAACCGCCATGAATACCGAAATCGGTTCTATTGCAAGAAACTTAGACCAAAAAGACGAAGCCCTTACTCCTCTTCAAGTAAAAGTAAAAAAGGTAAGTGGCTTTATAACCGTTGTTGCTTGCATTTTGATTGCACTTACACTTTGCTACGGAATTGTAAAAAATCTTCCGACAATGTCTATTATAATGCTTTGTATTTCAATGATTCTTGCTTCCGTTCCCGAGGTTTTGCCGATATCAATTACGGCAACGCTTACAATTGGTGTTCAACAAATGGCAAAGCGAAAAACCATTGTTAAGCAAATGGCGGCTATCGAAACACTTGGAGCTACTCAAATTATTTGTTCAGACAAAACAGGAACAATCACAACCAATCAAATGACTTTGGTTGAAATTTATGCCAACGAAAAAATTTATCTTAATGTTAAGTCAAACAAATATAATCTTGATATGTTAGAGCATATCTTGGCGCTTGCAAACAACACCGAACACAATGCAAAAGACAGGTCAGAATTTATCGGAGACCCCGTTGAAATTGCGCTTTCAAAATATTTGTATAATATCAGCAAAGATATTGACTCGGTGCGTGCCGACCACGAAAGAGTGGGTGAAATTCCGTTTGATTCAAGCAGAAAAATGATGAGCTCAATTAACAGAGATGATGACGAATTTAAAATGTATTCAAAAGGAAGCTTAGCCAGCATATTGTCAAGATGCAACAGGTATTACAAAAACGGAAAGGTTTATAAATTAACAAATATTGTTAAAAAAAGATATCTTATTCGTGAAAGGGCAATGAGCCGAAAATCTTATAAGGTTTTGGCGTTGGCTTACAAAGACATTGAATATAAAAACGAATATGAAGAAGCCGATGAAAACAATCTTATTTTGGTGGGACTTATTGGAATGATTGACCCTCCGAAAGACGGTGTAAAAGAGGCGGTTATTAAGTGCAAAGCAGCCAATATGAAGCCTATTATGATAACGGGTGACAGCTTGGCAACAGCACTTGCGGTTGCAAAAGAAATCGGAATAGCAGAAAGTTCTTCACAAGGTATTGAGGGTTCGGCAATAGACAACCTTAGTGACGACGAACTTATTGGCTTTGTAAAAAAATATACGGTTTATGCAAGGGTAACTCCTGAGCATAAAGTAAGAATTGTAAGAGCATTTCAAGATGGTGGAAAGGTTGTTGCAATGACGGGTGATGGTGTTAATGATGCACCGGCAATAAAACTTGCCAATGTTGGAATAGGAATGGGAAAATCGGGCACTGATGTTACCAAAAATGTGGCTGATATACTTCTTACCGACGACAGCTTTGCAACTATTATAACAGCGGTTGAAGAGGGCAGAAGAATTTATAACAATGTGCTAAGAACCATACTTTATAACTTATCTTCAAACTTTGCGGAAATCTTCTTAATAATAATGGGCATGATTTTGGCGCAAGACATAATTTCTCCGCTTCACATTTTGTATATCGATATTATTGCCGATACAATTCCTTCAATAGCACTTGCCTTTGAAAAAGATAGTCCTGACAGCATGAAAAAACAGCCGAATGGGCTTAAAAAGTCTATATTTACGCCGTTTATGAATGCTTCGATAATTATTACCGCTCTTATTGAATTTGGTGTAACACTTGGCGTTTTCTTTGTTACAAAAAATATGTATGGCTATGAAGTTGCTCAAACCATGGCTCTACTTTGCATAGTCCTTTCTGAGTTTACCTTTACTTACAACTGCAAAGAACTTAAAGGTTTTAGTTTCAAAAAGAAATTATTCGGAAATAAGTTTATGAATATTTCAACTTTGATTCTTATTGCCATTCAGTGCATATTCTTCTTAACACCTGCGGGTATTTTGTTTGGTCTTCAAACCATTTCTATTGTTCAATTTTTGATAGTGTTTGGAATAAACATTGTGGTGTTCTTGCTAATTGAACTTTTAAAACCATTAATGGCAAAAACTTTTATAGATTAATTAAGTCGCCTTATTTGGCGACTTTTTTGTATTTAATATTTGATAAAATCACAATTTAAAAATTTATCGATATTGACTAACCTTTAATTTTGTGTTAAAATTATTTTATATTTTAGGAGGGGAAATTATGGATATTGAATATGATTTGGGAGAGGTAAAATTTGAAGATATTAATGCAGAAATTGAAAGGCCAAAAGTTGAATGTGATTGCAAGGCTTGCAAAAAGAAAAAAATAAAAGAGAGCAAAGAGTCTGGCGGGTTTTTCGGAAGGTTTAAGAAAAATAAATCAGAAAAAGAAGATCAAGGTCAACAGCCGGGAATGTAGTGTTCAAATCCACCTAAGCAAAGGTGGATTTTTATTTGTAAAATAAAAAAATGTTATAAGATTTTTTGAATTATAAAAATTTATATGCTATAATAAAAAAACAAGGTGCAAAATGGTTAAAGAAAAAAAGAAGAAAAGTTTAAATAACAAAAACAAAATCGGTTTATTTAAATTGCTGTGGGGTGTTGCGACCACTCGTCAAAAGTGGGCATTTTTTGGACTTATGATTTTGGGGGTTCTTGCCGCTTTGGCGATTTTGATTCCGACTCAGGTAATAAGCATAATTGTTTCAAAATTGTCGGGTGAAACCATAAAAATTTTAAGCTTTGTTATTCCAAATTCAACAAGTTATGTTACGATTATTGTTGTTGGCGGTGTCATAACTTTGATTATGCGCCTTCTTAAAATGCTTTATGACCTTTTGATTGAAAAGCTTTTAAAAAGGTTGGTGGCAAATTTAAGAACAGAAAATTTTGATTGGCTGATTTCGCCAAGAAGAGGCATGGATTTAAAAATGACGCAAGGTGATGCGCTTTACAGATTAAATCAAGCACCCGATATGATAACTAATGTTGTTTGCGGTTTTTTTGAAGATATAATCCCCGATATTATGGCAGCGGTTATTGCCTTTGTTTATATTTTGATATTGGATTTGCAAAGTTTGCCTATTCTTATTGGCGGAATTGTTATGGTTGTTATTTGCGTTATTGTCAGAACAAAACTTGAAAAAACTATTTCTTTTAAAACAGAAAAAGCAAAGTCGTCAATGTCGGGCATGGTTGCAAACAGCATTTCTAATTTACCTATAATCAACTTATATAAATCTATGAATTATGAATCAAATGTTTTTTCTAAAAGGGTAGATAATTATTACAACGAACAAAAAAAGCAAATTAATTTAAGAATTTTATATTGGCTGTTTGTAAGAATTGCCCAAGTTGCAACCACATTTTTAATAATTTATCTTTGTGCAAAACGAATTTATGCGGGAACTATGCTTGTCGGAAGCATTGTAACAATTTCAAACTTTGTTGCTCAAATCTTTACTCCTATTCAAACTATCGGGTATTTTTCTGCGATGTGGATTCAGAGCATAGTTGCAGTTGAAAGACTTGTTGAACTTAAACCAAAACAATCAGAGCTTTTGCCGACAGTTTCAAATATTGGCGAAAAAATAGAAAGTTTGGAGCTGATTCATGTTTGTGCAAAAAATTCCGAAAACTTTGAGGTTAAAAATATAAATGCAAAATTTGTTAAAGGTGAGCTTACCGTTATTTCCGGAGAAAGCGGTTCGGGAAAGTCAACTTTAATAAAACTTATTTGCGGACTGTGCGAAAAGACGAGTGGCGACATTGTTATTAATGATTCAAGCAAGTTGGCTTCTGCGTATTTACTTGTTGATAAAATGAGTATTTCGATGCAAGATGCTTATATTTTTAACAGAGATGTTAATTTGAATGTTCTTTATCCCGATGGACAAACAGACAATGAAAGTTATGAAAGAGTTATAAAGTCACTTTCAATAGAGGGAGTTGTTAAGCGAAAATATAACGAAGAAGCCCAGCATAATCTTGATACTATGCTTTCGGGTGGTGAAAAAAAGAGAATAGGCATTTCAAGAGCCTTGATAAGAAAAGCAGATATTTATGTTTTTGACGAGCCGACCAACGACCTTGATAACAGCAACGCAAAAAAGGTTATTTCAGAAATTAAAAAGCTTAAAGATGAAGCAATTGTTATTGTTGTTACACATGACGACAGGGTAAAAGCTATTGCCGAGCAAATGCTTGTTTTTGCCGACAGAGGAAAATTGGAGAAAATCAAATAATGAAACTTTTGTCAGAACTTAAAGTTAAATTAAATTATAATGAAGAAGATATTTTTTGTGCAATAAAGAAAAAATATAATATTTTTCGTGAAGAAATTGTTGAGTTTGAAATTATAAAAGAAAGTTTAGATGCAAGAAAAAAGCCAAATGTTTTTATTGTGCTTCAAGTTGCAGCTGTGTTAAAGTCAGAAAACAAGTTTAAAAATTTAATAGATATTGAAGTTGACCATTTGGGAATAGAGGTTGCAAAGTGTGAGAATTATTTAGGTGACAGACCTGTGATTATCGGTTTTGGCCCAAGTGGAATGTTTGCGGGATTAACTCTTGCGCTGGCGGGTCTTAGGCCTATTATTTTGGAGCAAGGAAAACCCGTTGACGAAAGGCAAGTTGATGTTGACGAGTTTTGGAAAAACAGAAAACTTAATAAGTTTTCAAATGTTCAGTTCGGCGAGGGCGGAGCAGGCACATTTTCGGACGGAAAGTTGACCTCTAACATTAGCAACAGTTATACAAAAAAGTGTATAAACGAATTTATTTTGGCGGGAGCACCAAAAGAAATTTTTTATGAATACACGCCGCATATTGGCAGTGATAAGTTAAAGTGCGTCGTTAAAAATATCAGAGAAAAAATAATTTCGCTTGGTGGCGAGGTTTTGTTTAACACTCACTTTGACAGCTATGAAACCGTAAATCAAAAAATTTCGTGTGTTATTTCAACAGATTTGGCTTTAAATAAACCGATAAAAATTTTTACTTCCTCACTTATTTTGGCAGTTGGGCACAGCGCTATTGAAACCTATAAACTTTTAAATGCCAACAAAGTTTTGATGCGTCAAAAACCTTTTGCACTTGGCGTCAGAATTGAGCAAAGCCAAGAAGAAATTAATTTTGCGCAGTTTGGAAGTCGTGACAAAAATCTTCCTGCGGCTAATTACAAACTTGCCGTGCATCTTCCAAACGGAAGGTCAGTATTTACATTTTGTATGTGTCCGGGCGGAGAGGTTGTTGCTTCTTCTTCCGAAGAGGGCACAGTTGTTACAAACGGAATGAGCAAGTTTGCCCGTGACGGAAAAAATGCAAACAGTGCAGTTTTGGTTAATGTTGTTCCATCTGACTTTGGTTCAGACGATGTGCTCGCAGGTGCAGAGTTTCAGCGAAAATATGAAAAACTTGCTTTTGAACTTGGTGGAAGAAATTATAATGCACCCGCAGAAACTGTTAAAGATTTTTTGAATGAAGAAAAAAATCCAACATTAAACGGTGGTGAGTTTGAAATAAATTCAACTTATTTGCCAAACATAACAATTGCCGATTTGTCTAAGTGTTTGCCTGATTTTATTGCAGAAAGTTTAAGACTTGCACTTCCACAATTTAACAAAAAGATAAACGGATTCGCTTCTGACAACAATCTTTTGATAGGGGTTGAAAGCAGGTCAAGTGCACCTGTTCAGATAGACCGAGACGAAAATTTAATGACAAAAACAATCGGACTTTTTGTTGCAGGAGAGGGTGCGGGGTTTGCCGGCGGAATAACATCTAGTGCGGCGGACGGAATAAAGTGTGCTGAAAAAGTAATAGATTATTTGACTAAGTAATAAATGCTTTTATATTTAATAATTAAATATATTGCGTGAATGCCGAAAAATTAAGGTGCTATGTGTGGCATAACAAGTTATATTTAAGAAAAAAATCGTTATTTGTGTTGTTAAAATCAGTTTATTTTATATTTTGCCAAAATGCTTATATTAAAACTATTAATTAAGGGTTTGTTGTATTTAAACTGTTATGCAAACAAAAATTTTTATATTAATATAAAAACAATAAGGAGAAAAAATGAAAAATTATTTTATTGTTCATGGAAGTTTTGGGTCTTCAAAAGAGCATTATATTCCTTGGCTTAAATCGAAGTTAGAGGGGGCGGATCATGAGGTTTTTGCATTAGATTTTCCTATCGGTGAGGAAAAACAAAATTATGATGCTTGGTGCAGAGTTTTAGATAAATATAAAAGTGAAATAAACAATGATTCTATTTTTATTGGAAGAAGTATTGCACCTATTTTTATTATAAAATATTTGTTGCAAAATAAAATCAATATTAAAGCCTTATTCAGCATAAGCGGGTTTAATGGATTTATAAATATTCCTGATTATGACAAAGTTAATAAAACATTCTTTTTAAAAGACTTAAATGGATTTGAAGTACTTTGTGAACATAGGGTATGCTTTTTATCTGATAATGACCCTTATGTTCCATATTGCTTATTAGACGAGTTTTCAAAAAATATTAATGCTAAGGTTTGTTTAGTAAAAAATGCAGGGCATTTTAATGATGAGTCTGGTTATTCAACCTTTGAGGAATTGCTGAGTGAAATTTTAAAAATATAATAATAAAAAAAGCTTTATCAATTTTGATAAAGCTTTTTTGTGAGTTTAATTAAAAATAATAGTTTTAGTTTAAAATCTTCCGAATCCGCCACCACTGAATTTCTTTATTCTATCTGCGATTTTTTCTCTTAGGCGGGTTACATTTCCGCTTGATTCAACCAATCTCATTTTTCCGCTAGGGTGAACTGAAAATAGTGTAGATTCAGTGCCTATTGTGCAAGTTTTTGATTTTAGTCCGTCAAGCAGTGCAACAACGGGAGCTCCGTTTTTTGCATACTTTTCACAACCAATCAAAACTCCTACGTTGTCTGTTGTTGCATATTTGCTTGTGTTTTTGATTGCAATAAGCTTTCCGTTATATTTGTTTATTGCTTCGGTAACAAAATCTTTTTTATCTGTTGGCTCAATTAATTGACCTGTTGATCTTAATTTTCTTTCTCTTATTCTTTTTGCTTCTAGAACCGTTCTTTTTATATTATTAAAATCTTCGTTTTCACAAATTGTTCTTCCGTCAACTTTTATTGTGTCAATATAAAGTGCGTTTTCAAGATCATTAATATCCAAAATATCCATGTTTAATTGAGCATAAACGTCTGCTTGTTTGTATTTTAAATTATGTAGGTCAATAAAGTCGGCTACAATAAAATTTTCATAAATTGCAGGCTCATCGGCATCATTAACGGTAAGCTTGCAATTTGTGTTAAACTCATAACCATATCCCGTTATGCCACTGATATTTAATTCTTTTCTTCTTAAAGTGTTATATATTTGTTGTGCTTCATAATTTGTAAAAGTTGCCATAGTATTATCTCCTTTACATATATAATTTAACACACTTTTTTGAAAATGTCAATATCGACTTTTTTAAATTTTATAAATCTTAAAACCAAATATATTCAACTTTTTTTAAATAAATTCATATATTTAAAGTATGGAAAATTTTGATTTGAAAAGTTTAAAAAATAAAAGATTTCACTTTATTGGTATTGGAGGAATAAGCATGAGCGCACTTGCTCAAATGCTTGATTCTTGGGGAATTTATGTTCAGGGCAGTGATCTTGCCGATAACGACGAAACTGAAATTTTGAAAGAAAAGGGAATAACTGTTTTTAAAGGGCATAACAAAGTTAATTTAAAGAATGCTGATGTTGTTGTTTATTCTTCGGCTATTCATGATGATAACGACGAACTTGTTTTTGCAAAAGAACATAATTTGCTTATATTCAGGCGTGCGGAACTTTTGGGGTATGTTGCATCGCTTTATAGAAATGTGATTGCGATTGCCGGAAGTCATGGAAAAACCACTGCAACCGCTATGATTGCGGAGATATTTTTAAAAGCAGGGCTTGATCCCACTTTTCATATAGGCGGAACTCTTTGTAGCACAAATTCCAATTACAGACTTGGAAGCGACAAGGTTTTTATTACTGAGGCATGCGAATACAAAGATAACTTTTTATATATTAAGCCCGATGTTGCAATAGTGCTTAATGTTGATGGCGACCACCTTGATTATTTTGGTTCAATTGAAGGAGTAAAAAGTTCTTTCAAAAAATTTGTTGACGGAAAAAGGTGTGGAGGCATTAGCATTATTTGCGCTGACGACAAAAATTCCAAAAATTTGATTAACGAAGACGATACTACAACCTTTGGACTTTGCGACCAAGCGGAAATCGGAGCAACTAACATTCACCAATACAAAAATGGTTTTTATGCCTTTAATCCAACTTTTATGGGCTATTGTTTTGACGAGATAAAATTAAATATTGTGGGGAAGCATAACATTTTAAATGCACTTGCGGCAATGCTTGTGGGCATTGTATTTGATATAGACTTTTCTTACATTAAAGAAGCATTAGAGGGTTTTTCGGGCACAAGGCGAAGATGTCAAGTTGTTGGCAATGCCAACGGTGCAACGGTCTTTCATGATTATGCGCATCACCCCGTTCAAATAAAAAAGATGGTTGAGGTTGCAAAAGAGTTTACTAACGGAAAGGGAAGAATAATAACTGTTTTTGAACCTCACACATATTCGCGAACAAAGTTTTTGCTTGGTGAATTTGCAGAGGCTTTTAGGGGCTGTGATATTTCTATTTTTTGCCCGGCTTATTCGGCAAGAGAAGATTTGTCGGAAGGTTATGAGGCAGATGTGCTTGCCGAAGAGACAAAAAAATATGTTAAAGATGTAAGTTTTGTTAAAACTTTTGATGAGGTTTTTAAAAATATATTTTCTGTTGCAAGGGCAGACGATATTGTTTTGATATTGGGCGCTGGCACAATCGAACATTTGGCTAAGATGTTTTAAAAAAATATTTATTATTAATTTGAGGTGTTATGACAAACATAACACCTTATTTTTTGGGGATTTACAAGCTTTTTTATGGGTTTGATATTTATTTGTTTTCTTTACAGAAATTTTAAAATTATTTTTTTAAAGCGTTTAAAATATTGACAAAAACAAATATTGATTTTATAATAATGCTATAACTTAATAAAAATGCGTTTGAGATTGGACACGCTTTTTGGATAATATCTTTTAGAGAGTTTGCGGTTGGTGAAAGCAAATAAGTAAAACCAAAAAAGTATCACCAATCGAGCAGAGAAGATGAAAGCAATTTTTTGTTATTAGTTTTCTTCGGGGACTGACCGTTAAAAAGGTGGTGCATGTTGGTGCATACTAAAATATAAGTGGTAACTATTGGCTTTTAGGCAAGTTCTTATATTTTGCCTGAAAGCCTTTTTTGCTTTTATTATGCACTTTTCAAAAATATTTTTAAGGAGAATAAGTTATGTATAAAAAAGTGGACAGCAAATTGAATTTTGCAGAAAGGGAAACAGAAGTTGTTAAGTTTTGGAAAGACAATGATTTAATCAAAAAAATGATTGAAAAAAACAAAGACGGCGAGTTTTATACCTTTTATGAAGGACCTCCAACCGCTAACGGAAAGCCTCATATCGGCCACGTTTTGACCCGAACAATAAAAGATGTTTTTTTGCGTTATAACACAATGAAGGGCAAAAATATTCTTCGTAAAGCAGGGTGGGATACCCACGGTCTTCCTGTTGAGCTTGAAGTTGAAAAAATTATCGGTTCTACGGGAAAACAAGATATTGAAAAGTTTGGTATTGAGCCGTTTATCAAAATGTGTCGCGAAAGCGTTTGGAAATACAAGGATATGTGGGAAAAGTTTTCTGACCGTATGGGCTATTCAGTTGATACCACAGATGCTTATGTAACTTATACCAATGACTATATTGAAAGCGAGTGGTGGAGTTTGTCTGAACTAGCTAAAAAAGGCTTGGTTTACAAAGGCCACAGAATTGTGCCTTATTGCCCAAGATGTGCAACTTCACTTTCTAGCCACGAGGTTGCTCAGGGTTATCAAGATGTAAAAGATCGTACTGTTTTTGTTAAGTTTAAGGCACTTGACGAAGAAAACACATATTATCTTGCTTGGACAACAACTCCATGGACTTTGCCGTCTAATGTTGCTCTTTGTATGAATGCAAAAGAAGATTACACAAAGTTTAGTGTGGGTGATGGCGAAGAGTTTTATATTATGGCAGATGCGCTTATTCCTACACTTTTTGCAGACGAGGAAATAAAAAAGGTTTATACAAAAAAGGGAAAAGAGTTTGAACGCCGTTTTTATGAGCCACTGTTTGATTTTGTAAAAGATAAACATGAAGGAAAAGCTTGGCTAATTACTCTTGCTGATTATGTTACTCTTACGGACGGCACAGGAATTGTTCATATTGCTCCTGCGTTTGGTGAAGACGATAACAAAGTGGGAAGAGAATATAATTTGCCATTTGTTCAACTTGTTGACGAAAACGGAAACATGAGCAAAGAAACAGCCTCTTTTGCGGGAAGGTTTGTTAAAGATGCTGATGCACTTATTATTTCGGACTTAAAGCAATCTGGAAAACTTTTGAAAGAAATGCCTCATGTTCACTCTTATCCATTCTGTTGGAGATGCAAAACACCGCTAATTTATTATGCAAGAAGCAGTTGGTTTATTAAGACCACTGCTCTTAAAGACCAACTTATTGATAATAATTCAAAGGTAGATTGGCGTCCTGATACTATCGGTGAAGGACGAATGGGCGGATTTTTGCGTTCGCTTATCGATTGGGATATTGCAAGAAACAGATATTGGGGAACCCCGCTTCCGTTTTGGGTATGCGAAAACGGGCATATTCACACAGTTGGAAGCATTGAAGAACTTAAAGAACTTGGCGGAATCGACAAAAATGCGGAAATTGATTTGCATAAGCCTTTTGTTGACGAAATTACCTTTGCGTGCAAGGAATGCGGAAAAACCATGCACCGCACGCCTGAGGTTTTGGATTGTTGGTACGATAGCGGAAGTATGCCTTTTGCACAACTTCATTATCCGTTTGAAAACAAAGAGCTGTTTAACAAAACTTTTCCTGCTGAGTTTATAAGCGAGGGAATGGATCAAACTCGTGGTTGGTTTTATTCAATGCTTGCCGTTAATACTTTGCTTTTTGGAAAAGCTCCTTATAAGCGTTGTCTTCCACTTGGTTTGGTTAACGACAAATTCGGCAAAAAAATGAGCAAGAGCCTTGGAAACTCCGTTACGCCTTGGGAAGTGTTTGACAGCTCGGGTTCAGATGCGGCAAGATGGTATTTTTATATTTCAAATGCTCCATGGATTTCTACAAACTTTAATGCAGAGACCTTAGAGGATTTTCAGCGTAAGTTTATGGGTACGCTTTGGAATACCTATGCTTTTTATGTGCTATATGCAGAAATTGACAAGTTTGACGGAACAAAACATAAAATTCAAGATGTTAAACTTTCGCTTATGGATAGGTGGATTGTTTCCGAATTCAATAAATTGGCAAAGAGTGTTGACGGTTATCTTGCCGATTATGTTACAACAGAGCCGGCAAGGCAGATTGTTGAGTTTGTTGATAGTCTTTCTAATTGGTATGTCAGAAGAAGTCGTGAAAGATTTTGGGTTAGTGGAGAAACAGAGGATAAGACCGCAGCATTTACAACCTTGTTTTATTGCTTAGATGGGTTGTCAAGACTGTGTGCTCCGTTTGTTCCCGCAATTGCTGAACAAATTTATCAAAATATTGTTTGCAGTGTTGATAAAAATGCACCGATAAGTGTTCACCTTTGTGACTTTCCGATTGCAGAAGAGAGCCTGATTGACGAACAGCTAAACAAAGGAATGGAAACGGTTTTGGAAATTGTTGTGCTTGGAAGAAGTGCAAGAAATGCATCTAACTTTAAAAACAGACAGCCACTTTCTGAAATCATTGTTGCAACCGCAGAAAAAATTGAACTTTCTGCTGAACTTATAGAACTTATCAAAGACGAACTCAATGTTCAAAATGTTATATTTAAGCATGATGCAAGGGAATATCTAAATTATGAGTTAAAGCCTCAGTTAAAGGTTCTTGGACCAAAATATGGCTCGGCAATCGGTGCAATAAGAAATTATTTGGCAACTTGTGATGCAACAACTTGTGTTGATACTGTTAATAGCGGAAAAACTGTTTCTTTTGAAGCAAACGGAGTTTCGGTTGAACTTTCAAAAGAAGATATTTTGATTTTGCCAATCAGCAAAGAGGGCTTTACCTCTGAGGGAGATGGAAAAATAACAGTTGTTTTAAACACAGAACTTACCGAAGAGCTAAAAGAACTTGGACTTGTGCGTGAACTTATCAGCAAAATTCAAGCCACAAGAAAAGATAGCGGTTTTGAGGTGACAGATCATATTTCTATTGTTGCAAATGCTTCAACAGAAACAAATTTGGTTTTAGAAAAATATAAAAATATGATTATGAGTAGCACGCTTGCCGATAGTTTTGAGGTCGGAAACGCAAGCAACGGAACAAAACTTGACCTTAATGGAGAAGAGGTTGAAATAGTTCTGAAAAAAAGTTAAAAATAATTATTAAAAATAAAAAGATAGGCACTAGCAGTGCCTATTTTTTATGTCAAACAAAAATAAACAAATAAATATATAGTTCTCATACATAAATATGTAGCCAAGAATATTAGCAGACCACATTAATAGCAGAGATA